>JAHCKI010000186.1 GCA_026125865.1 Rhodospirillales bacterium | reverse complement strand
ATTCCGGCGCCGCCTGGGACCTCCGCTGCCACGTCCGCGAACAGCTCATCGCTTATTTGCAGCGGGAGTACCCGAACAGCCTGCCACGGTTACGGGCGGACAGCGTGGGCAACGCCATCACATCGGCATAGTCGTAACCGATTCAAAAAAAGGGCTCTTTCTCACGAAGTTTTAACGCCAAGGTTGCGGAGTGTCGCTTCCAGGTCGGCGTCGCCGATTTGCCATGCGGCGCGACCCTCGGCTTTGTTCCAGTTGACGTATGGCTTTTCGACGCATTTGTGGATTGTGGTCACGTCGCGGCCGTCAGGAGCGAAGTCGATACGGTCGATTTCGCGAAAGAACTGGAAGGCGATGGCGATCGCGATGCCGACCGGGCGCGATCGGTTTGCATCGGGCAGTACGAGCAATCCGCCGGAAAGCAGTAGCGGCCATGCCTGCGTCACGAAGGCCAGTCGCTCGTCCACGTCGCCGGCATCGATCATGACGTCGAAACGACCGTAGTATTCATACCCCATCGCCAGGTGATCGCGGATGTGCCTGCGCAGGGTGACAATCTCGTTGGCGCCCTTGGTCCAGGGAGTCAGGGCCCTAGTGGCGAGTTTTTCGCCATAAATAAGAGCGCGGCGGCCTTTTCCGTTTTTCATGGGATGAGCGTTACTCATAGGGGTCAGCGGCATCACGGAGGCCGTCACCAACGAAGTTGAAGGTCAATACCGTAACGATGACCGGCACCATGGGCAGGATGAGCCAGGGATAGAGTGCCACGGCCTCGATATTCTGAGCCTCGGTGAGCAGAACGCCCCAGCTTGTTACCGGCGGCCGCAGCCCGAGGCCAAGAAAGCTCAACGCCGTTTCACCCAGGATCATCGAGGGAATTGACAGAGTTGCCGATGCGATCAGGTGCGACATGAAGTTGGGCAGTAGGTGACGACCGATGATGCGCGTTGGCGCGGCGCCCATAAGGCGCGCCGCCTGGCAGAAGTCTTCTTCGCGCAGGGCCAGTAATTTCGAACGCACGGCGCGTGCCAGACCCGGCCAATCCAGAAGCCCGAGGATGATCGTAATACCGAAGTAGACAAGGATCGGACTCCAGGTTACCGGCAGGGCCGCCGACAGGGCCATCCATAGGGGCAATTCCGGCAGCGAGCGGATGATCTCGATCACGCGTTGGACCAAGTTGTCGACCCAACCGCCGAAATATCCGGCAACACCTCCGATGCTGATGCCGAGAATGAAGCTGATGGTGATGCCGATGAGACCCACGGTCAGTGAGATGCGTCCGCCATACAGCATTCGAGACGCCATGTCGCGACCGAGACGGTCGGTGCCGAAGAGGAACATGGTACCGTCCTCGGTCGGGCAAATCAGGTGCAAATCCCCTGGAACCAAGCCCCAAAACGTATAGGGATCCCCGGAACAGAAAAAACGCAGGCGATGAATCTTACCGGTATCGGCCTCGTACTCGCGCTGCAGCGTTTCCATGTTGAGCGTGAACTCGAGCCCGTACACGAACGGGCCGACGAATTCGCCCTCGTGGAACAGGTGGATCACCTGCGGTGGTGCGTAGATGTAATCGGTATGTCGTGTGTGCAGGTTGTAAGGCGACATGAATTCGCAGACGACGATCGATAGGTACGAGGCCAAAAGAACGATGCCGGAGACGACGGCGATCCTGTGACGGCAGAACCGCCACCAGATCATCTTCCATTGCGACGCCAGGAAGTAGCGTTCCTGTTCGGGCGTCATGCGCTCGACGTCATAGACGTCGAAGGGAGCGTCCGAGACGTAGTGAGGCAGGCGGTCGGTCATTGCACCGCCGTTCCGGCCAAGCGGATGCGCGGGTCCAACATGGCCAGCAACACATCGGAAACGAACATGCCGATCACGGTGAGCAGGGCGAGGAACATCAAGAACGATCCCGCCAAGTACATGTCCTGACTTTGCAGGGCCTGCAGAAGCAGCGGACCGGTGGTTTGCAGCGACATCACGGCGGAGACGATGACCGATCCCGAGACGATCTGCGGGATCAGGTTGCCGATATCGGCGATGAACGGGTTGAGAGCCATGCGCAGCGGATACTTGACGAGGAGCCGGCCCGGCGGAAGTCCCTTGGCGCGGCCGGTGACGACGTATTGCTTTTGCAGCTCATCGAGCAGGTTGGCGCGGAGCCGGCGAATCATTCCTGCCGTTCCCGAGGTACCGATGACCACCACCGGTACCCAGAGGTGTTCGAGCACGGAAAGCACCTTGGCGGCCGACCAGGGCTGATTGATGTAGTGCGGGTCCATCAGGGTGCCGATTGACGTTCCGAACCAGACATTGGCCAGGTACATGAGGATCAGGGCCAAAAGAAAGTTGGGCGTAGCGAGGCCGATGAAACCGAGAAACGTCAGACCGTGATCGCCCCAACTGTACTGGTGGGTCGCCGAATAGACACCGATGGGGAACGACACGACATAGACGAACAGGATGGTGACGAAATTCAGAACAAGGGTGAGAAAAAGGCGGTCTCCCACCACCACGGCGACCGGAAGATTGTGCTCGAATGAGTAACCGAGGTCACCCTGGATCAATCCGAACACCCAAACGAAATACTGCTCCACCATCGGCCGATCGAGGCCGTATTGATGCCGCAAAAACGCGATCTTCTCGTGGGGAACCAGTTCCCCTTGGCTTTCCAGTTCGGCGATATAGCTGGAAAGATAGTCGCCGGGCGGAAGCTGAATGATGACAAAGACAAGAGCGCTGATCGCTAGCAAGGTCAGCAGCATCGTTAGAATGCGCCGGCTCAGGTAGTTCAGCATCGGACGCCCGAGGGTTGAGTATTCGCCTTTCCGGTCATGAGGTTATTCGAACCAGAATGTGTCGGGGCGGTGGATACCGAAGTGGGCTCCTGGTTCCCAGTTGTACACGCCCTCCTCCGGGACATTGCGCAGGCGGTTGCTGATCACCACCGGTTGCGGGACGCCGCGAACGAGACCAATGGTGAACACTTGGTCCGAGTGGATGTCGAGCATTTTTTGCCAAACCTCGGTGGCGGTCGCGACATTGGGCGCCTGTTCCCATTGGGAATACAAATCCGCCAGTGCCTGAGCGGCTTCGAGGTCGATGGCCTCGCCGGCCTGACCGCTGGTTTCGACGTACTGTCCCCACTTCGGCCAGTGGAGCTGCATCTGGTTGCTGGGCGCCAATTCGCGTGGTGGCACCGTTGGCGTCGGCAGCGCGTTTTCCAGCCCTTTCCAGATGGACAACATGGTCTCCCCGGTAAAAATGCGATTGCGGAAGACCTCCCGTTGCTGCGGCTTGATGTGCAAGCGAATGCCGAGCTTGGACCATGAATCTCTAACGAGTTGCAGCAAATCCGTTTCGACCGGATCTTCGCCGGCGGTTTCGACGATCATGTCGAGGGGGCGACCATCGGGCAACAACCGCACGCCTTCATCGTTTCGTTTGTCGAGGCCGATGGCATCGAGCATTCCGTTGGCGCGCTTGACGTTGAATGTCGTCCAGCGCTCGGCGTACTCGGGTTTGTACAGTGGGCTTTCCGGCAAGACCGTATTGCCGCCGGTATCGGCCAGACCGAAGAATATCGTCTGGTTGATCTCGGCGCGATCCGTTCCGAGCGACAGCGCGCGGCGGAAATCGGGTTCGCGTAAAACCCGGCGCCAAGTTGGGTCCAGGACATTGAGGTTGGGATAGAGCGCCATCTCGGCACCGGCGGCGCTCCGCCATAGCCGGACCTTGTACGGGTGGTGTTTTTCGCCCTGTTTCAGAATCGCGTAATTTTCGAAACCGAGACCGCGGGCCTGCAGATCCGTTTCACCAGCCGCCGCCTTGGCCGGGATCAGTTTTGAGTTCACAATCGAGAGCGTCACCGAATCGATATACGGAAGCTGGCGGCCATTGGGGTCGACCCGGTGGTAGTAAGGATTGCGTTGAAAGACAAAGCGATTGGATGGCGGCGGTGTTTCAATCACCCAAGGTTGCAGCGACGGTAAATCCGGATTGTTGTTGTTGTATTGTTGAGCCTGACGGAAATGCAGCTCCACCCAGTTGCGTTGTCCGCCCTTCCCTATCCGACGCGCGAGGTCTTCCGGGTTAGCGTATTTGGCGTGAAATTGCTTGAGATAGTGGGATGGCTGATAGAGGAATTCCGGACGTGCGCCGGCCAGGATCGGCAGGAACTCGAAATTGGGCTTGCTCCAGCCGTAGCGGACTGTGGTTTCGTCGATGACTTCGAACTTTGGTCCTTCACCGTCGACCCGCAGAAATGACGGTAGGCCGCCGGGCGACATCTCCTGGTTATTGAGGACATCTTCCCAGTAATACCGAAAATCCTCGGTGGTGAATGGATGGCCGTCCGACCACCGGTGCCCCTTGCGCAAATGGAATGTGAAAACGCGATTTTCTTCGACCTCGAAGCTCTCGAGAATATCGGCATTCAGCGTCCAGTTCGGATCGTAGCCGACAAGGCGGGCATAGCCGTAAACGACCATCATTCGGGTGTCTTTTTCCCGCCCCATCAGCGTATTGAGCTGGCCGCCGTGGCGACCGGGTTTCTTGCCAAGCGCTTCCAGGTCCACGACCAAGGGAGTGTCCGGCAAGCGTTCCGCAACAGGAGGAAGCTCGCCGGCCTCGACCTTTGTCGCCAGCGACGGCGTTTCGACGGCGTCCGCCACCGCCAGGCCGACCGACAACAACAGCAGGAGTGCCACGACAATCGGCGTGAATCCAGAAAACCTGATCATTTGTTTTCGCCTCCCATGGTCGTTTTGGCTTCGTTCCAGTGTCCGTCCTCTTGGGTCTAATAGTGCAGTTTGGCGCCGGCCTCCGGGGCCGAATGGGCGCGCACGAAGTGACTCTTGCCCAAGTCGAACAGGCCGGCACCGCCGCCATTGCCGCCATCGAACGGTGATGGCCAAGCTTTCGGATCGGAGGCGCGCCCATCCATCAGCGCAGAAAAATCAAGGCGGCGATCGGGATCGGGGTACGGTACGGCGGCGAGCAGGGCGCGCGTGTAGGGGTGAACCGGATTGCCGAACAGCAACTCGCGAGGTGCCACCTCGACGAGGCGTCCAGCGCACATCACCGCGATATTGTCAGCCATGTAGTCGACAACGGCGAGGTTGTGAGAAATGAACAGATAGGTTAGGCCAAGCTCCGCCTGAAGGTCTTTCAGGAGGTTGAGGATTTGAGCCTGCACCGAAACATCGAGGGCTGAGACCGGCTCGTCGCAAATCAGGATTTCCGGGCGCAGCGCCAAGGCGCGGGCGATGCCGAT
>JAHCKI010000185.1 GCA_026125865.1 Rhodospirillales bacterium | reverse complement strand
GCGTTTCCGGAGGCGGTCTCACCGAAGGCAAATCCAATGACTATACCGTCGAACTGAAGCCGGGTGAGTACCTCTACTCCTGCCCCCTGAACCCGACACCCGACTACAAGCTCATGGTCACCGCCGAGTAACACCCATCACGAATACGTGAATGCGTTTGATTCGCAATATCACGGAGAACTTGTCAACTTGGCGTCGTCGAGACTAATGAAACTCATTTGCACCTTTTGCGTTGGCACCATTTGTGAGGAGGCATCGCCATGAAATCGAAGAACGTCAAGCTCCTGTCCAAGACCGTCCTTCCCGTACTTGCCGTTGCCGGCTTCGCGGTTTCCGTCAGCACCCCCGTTTTGGCGGACTGCGGGAGCGGCGCGCACCAAGGCAAGTCGGCAGCCCTGCCCGCGGCTCAGTCCCGCAGCGGTGAAATCATTTTGGCATCCTGCAACCCATGCAAGGCCAAAGAAGCCAACCCATGCGCCGCCAAGGCAGCCAATCCCTGTGCGGCGAAGGCGGTCAACCCCTGCGCCGCCAAGGCGGTCAACCCATGTGCTGCGAAGAATCCCTGTGCCGCGAAAGAGGCCGTCAATCCCTGCGCGGCCAAGAAGCAATAGTCACCGCAGAGAAGCGCCGCCCACCGGGCGGCGCTTCATCTAATTCCCTGTTCCCCAAATTTCGAATTTGCTTAAAATATTAAAGACTTAAAGCAAGTCCGTGGCATCAGATTGGTTCTATCTTGTGTCATCGTGCTCCAATTGACACCATCTTCGGATCGAAACCGCTCGAAGTCGCGCCGCACGCAGAAAAGACGCTCCCGTCGCTTCCCCTATTGGGTGTTTGCGCCGTGGTTCGCTACAATGGTCCGTCGGGCAAGCAATCGAACAGCGAGACAGTGAATGTCGGAATTTGCCGGAATACCGAGAGACCGCCTCGAGGACATGGCGGCGGCGGGCGCCGAAATTCTCGAATGCTATCGGCTGCTTGGAAAATCGGGGGCGAACGTCGTCAGCGAGGTGCTGCGCGGAGAGGCCGAGTTTTTCGAGTGGGACCACTATCCCAATGGCGATGTCTATGACCCCGAGACCCATTGCCAGTATTATTATCACGCCCATCCGGCTGGGCTTCGCGGGGACGAACACGGCCACTTCCATACCTTTCTGAGACCGAAAGGAATGCCGGAGGGAATTCGCCCGGCCCCACTCGACGACTTCACCGCTCCCAAGGGCGACAACGACGCCCTATCGCACCTCATCGCCATTTCCATGGACAAGTATGGTATTCCCGTCGGCTTGTTCACCACCAACCGTTGGGTGACGGGCGAAACATGGTACGATGCCGAGGATGTCATACGCATGCTCGACGTCTTCGACATGGACCTGTCGTATCCGTCATTGCCCGTGAATCTGTGGATTACCGCCATGGTGCGCCTGTTTCGGCCCGGCATCGAGGCACTGATTCGCGCGCGCGACCGCACAGTCGCCGCCTGGCGGAGCAAGAACGGGGACGGCACCTTCGAAGACCGTGACCTGGAAGTCACGGGCCACGCCAAGATCTCCGTCAACGACCAAATCGAAAAAATCACCGCCGCCCTTGCCCGCCGTTAAGGCACGATCACTTAAGCGGGTGTGTCGAACGGGCGGTCGTGGGTCAGGGACGGGATCTTGCGCCGGGCTTCGATAACTTGCGCCCGATCCACTTTCGCCGTGATGATCCCGACGTCATCGCCGCCGTCGGCCAGCACCTCGCCCCACGGGTCGATGATCAGCGAATGGCCGAAGGTCTCGCGTCCTTCGGCATGGACCCCACACTGGGCCGGCGCGAACACGTAGCAGCCGTTCTCGATGGCGCGGGCGCGCTGTAAAACGTGCCAATGGGCGCGGCCCGTCGTGCGCGTGAACGCCGCCGGCACCGATAGAAAATCGGCGCCGGACTTTGCCAGTTGCCGATACAGATGCGGAAACCGGACATCGTAACACACGCTCATGCCGAGCCACCCCCAGGGCAGAGCCGCGACGACGGCTTGGTTTCCGGGCGATATGGTCCTCGATTCCAGATACTGTTCGCCGTCGCCGAGATCCACGTCGAAAAGGTGGATCTTGTCGTAGCGGGCGACGATGTTTCCTTGCGAATTCAGCAAAATAGAACGGTTGGCGACTTTGTCGCCCTCGACCTTGACGGCCAGAGAACCGATCAAGAGCCACGCATCGACCTCTCGCGCCAAATTCTGCAAGGCCAAGAGAGCCAAGTGCTCTTGTTCCCGTCGGGCTTTCCGGCGCAAGAGGTCCTCATCGGGCTCGAGCATGCTGACGTTCTCGGGGAGCAGGATGAACGCCGCATCGGCATCGCGAGCGCGACGCACCAACGGTGCGACGGCCGCAATATTGGCCTCGATCTCGCGGCTGGAATTGGTTTGAACGCAGGCAACGATGAAGGAGTCCGTCATGGTTTTCAAGTTCCCGCCTGCAGGAGCGCGTCTAGTCGGCCATCTTGGTCGAGCGCTTGAAGGTCGTCGCAGCCGCCAATGTGCTGGCCGTCGATGAAGATTTGGGGCACCGTGTTTTTGCCATCGGCACGTTCGCGCATTTCGGCACGTTTGCCGGGCGCCATCAGCACGTCGACCTCTTTGAAACCGACGCCCTTGTCCTTCAGCAGCGCCTTGGCGCGATGGCAATAGGGGCAGAAAGGCGATGTGTAAATTTCGACGCTGGCCAAGTCGTAGTCTCCCAAACAAGCGCGCTTTCCATTCGACCCTTTGTCATACAGGGGGAATTCCACTCCCGGCAACACCTCCTGATCAGCGCCCACGACGAAGTCCGTCACCGACGGTACGGAATCCGCCGATGTCGGCGCGGACCGTTCGCGCCAGTGTCAGGACATCGACGCCCTTGGCGCCGGCCCGCAGCAATGCACGCGTACACTCGGCGATTGTCGAACCGGTGGTATGAACATCATCGACCAGCACGATTTGTTGGTCCGCCACCAAAGACGCACGCCGGGTATGGATGGAGATGGCGCCCTTGATTACCCTACGCCGGGCGCTGGGACCCAGTGTTCCCAACTTTGGCGTACGTTTCCGGCGCAACAGCACATCTGGATACACCGGCAGATTGGCGGTTCGGCCAACGGCCTGCGCCAGGAGGGCGGCCTGGTTGTACCGGCGCGCGAACAGCCGCGTCCAGTGAACCGGAACGGGGACCAACGCGTCGGCGCCAGCGAGCACTTCCGCGCCGGCGCGCGCCATCCAACGTCCGTAGGCGGGCGCCGCATCCGTACGATCGCCATGCTTGAACGCGAGGATCAAACCGCGGCTGTTTTCGTCATAGACGATAGCGGCACGGGCGGAGCCATAGGCCGGACGCTCCCTTATGCACTCGGCGCACAACGCTTCGTCGCCCAGATCCACCTCGAACGGAACGCCACAGGCGATGCACAGGGGCGCGGCGATGAATTGCAGTCGCGGCCAACATTCGGTGCAAAGAGTCCCCGGCGTATCCACCAACGCCCCGCATCGCAGGCATTGGGGCGGCACCAATACGTCGATGACCTGGTTGATCGCCCCTCGAATGCGCGCCAGCGAACCGCGCGAGGCGGTAACGGACGCAGGGGACGCCGAGGATTGAAGGTCGTTCAAGCGATGCCCATTTGATCGATTCGAGTGTCCATGCCATATACCGGGGGAGCCATTCACCCTACAATAAAAACTTGAATATCTATGCCGGTGACTAACGGTATGCATGTGTTTGATCGCTGCGCGGTTCGGCGTCACCGGGATCGGGCGGCGCCTCGGTTGCACGATCATGATTTCCTCTTGAGAGAGATCGGAGACCGGCTGGCTGATCGCCTGGATGATGTTCGCCGCGCGTTTCCGCTGGCCCTGGATCTCGGTAGTCGCACCGGTGTACTGCGGCGGGTGCTCGGCCCTCGCGGCGGTATCCGGATGCTTGTTCACTGCGACCTGTCGCCGGCCATGGCCGCACGCGCACCGCGCCCGGTGCTCGTCGCCGACGAAGAAGCGCTACCGTTCGCTTCGGCAACCTTCGATCTGGTGATGAGCGTCCTCAGCCTGCACTGGGTCAACGACCTGCCGGGAACCCTCACTCAGATCCGCGCGGCCTTGAAGCCGGACGGACTGTTCCTCGCCGCCTTGCTGGGGGGGGAGACGTTGAAGGAACTGCGGGCGGCGTTGGCGGCGGCGGAGATCGGCGAGGAAGGGGGGCTCAGTCCACGGGTTTCGCCCTTCGTCGATGTTCGTGACGCCGGTTACTTGTTGCAGAGAGCGGGCTTCGCGCTGCCGGTCGTGGACACCGATGTGCTCACGGTATCCTACGCCGATCCGTTCAGGCTTATGTCCGATCTGCGCGGCATGGGGGAGACCAACGCCGCGATGGGGCGCCGCAAGGGGTTGAGCCGGCGGGCGACGATCATGGGTGCCGCCGAGCGCTATCTGTCAACCCATGGCGACGACGACGGCCGCGTGCCGGCCACGTTTCAGGTGACCTATCTCACCGGCTGGCGCCCCCATGAATCGCAGCAACAGCCGCTGCGCCCGGGAAGCGCCACTTCGCGCCTTGCCGATGCTCTCGACGTCCGCGACCCTTCGAAAGGCGAAAGCGGCGAATAGGACCTGTACAAATAGATGGGGAGCCTTGACATTGCGTTTTGAACACCCTCTGGTGCGGGGCACGCTGGTTCGCCGCTACAAGCGCTTCCTCGCCGATGTGACGCTGGACGGCGGCGAGATCGCAACTGCTCACTGCCCCAACTCCGGCTCCATGTTGAGCGTCGACGCGCCCGGTTCGGAAGTCTGGCTGTCGCGTTCGACCAATCCGAACCGCAAGCTGCCCTACACTTGGGAACTCATACGGGTGGGCGAAACGCTCGTCGGCATCAACACCGGCCATCCCAATCGTATTGTCGCTGAAGCGGTCGAGGCTGGAGTGATCCCGGAGCTATCCGGCTATGCGAATTTGCGTCGCGAAGTGCGGTATGGCCGCAATTCCCGCATCGATATTCTGTTGGATAGTCCCGACGGCAGCTCTTGCTACGTCGAGGTCAAGAACGTGACGCTCAAACGCGGACACGGGCAAGACGCACCGGCGGAGTTCCCGGACGCGGTGACGCAACGGGGAGCGAAGCACCTTGCGGAACTGTCGGACATGGTTGCGGCCGGCGCTCGCGCCGTGATGCTGTATCTTGTCCAGCGTGAGGACGCGCGCCGATTCTGTCTGGCGGCCGACATCGATCCGGCATACGCGGCGGCGTTCGAATCGGCCCGAAACCGCGGCGTTGAGATGCTGTGCTACGGTTGTCGGGTTTCCGTGGACGGGGTTTCCATCTCGACGAAACTC
>JAHCKI010000184.1 GCA_026125865.1 Rhodospirillales bacterium | reverse complement strand
TTCGATCGATCCCGATTCGCGGAGATCCGCGAGCTGTGGTCTTTTGTCCTCCCGTTGCTCGACCGCTCGCGACAATTGCGAAAGGGCGATGACGGGAACATTCAACTCCTTGGCCAGGGTTTTCAGGCCGCGCGTAATGGCCGACAGTTCCTGCACCCGGTTGTCATAGCGTGAACCAGGTGAGGACGAAATGAGCTGCAGGTAATCGATGATGATCAAGCCCAGGCCATACTGCCGCTGCAATCGACGCGCCCGCGTGCGCAAAGCCGTTATGGACAGCGCCGGTGTGTCGTCGATGAAAATCGGATGTTTCTGAAGTTCCTGCATTCCGGCGCAAACACGTGTGAATTCTTCGTTGGTGAGCTTGCCTTTGCGCATGCGGTCGGAGGGAATATTGGTCTGTTCGCAGACGATTCGGCTCGCTAGTTGCTCGCTCGACATTTCCAAAGAAAAGAAGCCGACCATAGAGCCTTGCTTGCCCTCGGACTTGTGCCAGGCATAGGCGGCGTTGGACGCGATGTTCGTTGCGAGGGCCGTTTTACCCATGGCTGGACGTCCGGCCAAAATGATGAGATCGGAGGGGTGCAGGCCGCCCAGATGGGCGTCCAGGTCCCTCAGCCCCGTTGTCACTCCGACCAGATCGCCGCCGCGACCGTGCGCCGATCGCGCCATGGTCAGTGCGGCGATGAGGGATTCCTTGAACGGCCGAAAACCGCTTTCGTATTCCCCTTTGGTGGCGAGATCGTAAAGGCGTTGTTCCGCCCGCTCGATCTGGTCACTGGCTCCTTCTTCGAGTTCGTGCTCGTAGGCTCGGTTGACTACCTCTTCGCCCAGCGAAATCAACTCGCGGCGCAGGTGTAGGTCGTATATCAGCTTGCCATATTCGCCCGCTTGGATAACGGTCGCGGCGGAATTGGCGAGTTCCATCAAGTAGGCGGGACCGCCGACTTCGGCCAAGCTGTCGTTTTGCTGGAAATACGGGGACAGGGTCGTCGGATTTGCCGTCTGGCTGCGTTCGATAAGGATGGAGCAGGCTTCGAAGATACGGCTGTGTTCGAGCAGCGCGAAATGCTCCGGGCGCAGGTACTCGGAGACCTGCTCATAGGCCTTGCGATTGTTGAGGAAGATGGCTCCCAGCAACGCCTTCTCGGCTTCAACGTTGTGGGGCAGCCGGCGGAAGGCCGATGGCGTGAAAGAGGAGGGTCGTTCCTGGGTCAGTGTCGCGGTCATGAGAAGAGCATATCGCGCCACGCGCCATTCGGCATCCTACCTTTCACGGTGAAAAACGCGGTCTTCGTGGATGCTTTCACCACTTGCGCCCGGCCTGTTGAAAGCCGTGGAAATCCTTGGAAAACCCTGTGGAAAAAAGTTCAGATATCGGACTTGTCAGGCCATCACCCAGGCCTGGTAGGATACGCCGCGCCGGAAACACCGTCGATATAGGGTCAAAAAAGGAAGGCAAATCCGTGGTGAACGGGGCCTGATTCGGCCCCTTCACCCAAATGCATCAGTGATTCTGGAACGACGCAAACCCGAATACGAGCGCATCCGGGTTTCGTCGGCTGTCAACTGTGTGACGGTATCGACTTACGACTCGGTCGCTTCGGGCTCTTCTTCGGACCGAATATCTTCCAGAACCTGTTCGGCGGCGCCTTCGTCCAGCAGTTCCTCGATCGCCGCTTCCGCCGCTTGCTCTTCGGCCTCCATGCCCAAGACGGCCCGGCCGCTTCGTGCCTGAATCTCGGCTTCTTCCATGGATCTGGCCACGTTGACGGAAACATCCTCGGAAACTTCCGGATGCAAGGCCACGGCCACGGAATAGACACCGAGGCTCTTGATGGGCTGGGTCAGCTCCACCTGTTGGCGACCTATGGCGAACCCCTTATCCGATATGGCGTCGGCGATGTCGCGTGCGGTCACCGAGCCATAGAGCTGACCGCTTTCGCCGGCTTGACGGATCAGGTTGATGGCGAGTCCCGCCATGTCGCCCGCCTGGGCTTCGGCCGCCGAACGGCGTTCCTTGTTGACCTCCTCGAGTCTTGCCCGATCGGCCTCGAACTGTTTGCGGTTCTGCTCGGTAGAGCGCACGGCCTTTTTCTGCGGCAGTAGATAGTTGCGGGCGTACCCCGGCCGCACCTTGACCACGTCCCCCATTTTTCCGAGTTTCGAAATTCGTTCCATAAGAATGACTTCCATCATTCCTCCTCCTGGTCGATGTTAGCATTGTCCAGACGACGCCGCACGCCGGTCCATTGTTCGATCATGCCGAGACCGGCAATGGCGACGGCGGCTCCAACGAAGAAAAGTGCCAAAAGCAAATAAAACGCCGCGAGAAGAGCGCCTTTGGCCGCTGTCCGTCGCGCCAGGCAATGAACAACGGCGAGGCCGAGAAAGAAATAGGGCGTCGCCAGGATCAGCACGAGGTTCCTGGCGACGAACTGAATGTCCCCCGGCGCGAGAAGGGCGACCGCCGCCGCCGCGACGAGCGGCCAGGCGAACCACTGTGGCAGCCCGAATGCTGACCACCGTGGCGATGGCCGCAGGTTATGTCCACGGGACGCCAAAATCGTTTGCGCCAAAACCGTGTTGACGATGATCATGATCAGCCATGTGGCACCGCAACCGCCGGCGAAAAAGGGGTTGATGGTGCCGACGAGCGTGATCCGGTCGCTGTCGGCGAGATCCGGCAACGCCATCGACAAGGCGGTGTCGAGGAAGGTATGGACCGCGGCCTCGACCCCGGTCTCGCCGCTCGCGGCGAACAAGCTGAGCGTGATCGTTGCGCCGGCGAGCATCGCCAACAGACAAAGGACCGAACCGATGGGTTGCCAACCCGGTTGGCCGGAGGCCGCATTGGGGCGACGCAGCAACGCCTGCCACACCACCAGCCAAGACGGGAAGGCATGGATGCCGCCGTAAAGCGCGGCCGCCGCGGTGCCGCCGAAAATCCCCACCAAGGCCACCCCGGCAACACCGGCCAGCGCGACCATGCTGACGCCGAGGCCCAGGCCCACGGCCAGCAAAGGCAGCGGCGTGAAGTAGGCGAACATCGCACCCGCGAGGGAGCCGGACAGTGCCGCGATCGATGTCGCGGCACTCAGCCCTCCCCCGCCGATCGCCATCATCTTCCCATTCACCATTCGATCACCTTGCGTCACCGCCGGGAACCGGCGCCAAGGCCATGACAGGGCGTTGCCCGGTCTACCTTAGTGCCTTCCTACCTGTTCCTGCCTTTGGCCGATCGGCGTACGCTCCAAGGCTCCTTATTTAATGGTTGGGATCTATTTGACGACGTAGGGAAGCAAGGCGAGGTAGCGCGCGCGTTTGATGGCGCGGGCGAGTTCCCGTTGCTTCTTGGCGGATACGGCCGTTATGCGGCTCGGTACGATCTTGCCCCGCTCCGACGTAAACCGCAGCAACAGCTTGATATCCTTGTAGTCGATCTTGGTTGCATTGGATCCCGAGAACGGGCATGACTTCTTGCGGCGAAAAAACGGACGTCGGGCTGCGTTCATACCGGTTTTCCTTCTTCATTGGTCGCCCCCTGCCTTTCGGCGTCTTTCGCCGCGGCGCGATCCTCCCGTGGGGCACGATCTTCCCGTGGGGCACGATCTTCCCGAGGGGCACGATCCTCCCGTCGGGAGTTCGAATCCGCGCCGCCCCTCGAATCATCGAATCGTGGGCGACCTTCGCGCCGGCCGCGTTCTTCGCCGCGGCCCGAGCGGACCTGCATCATGACCGATTGCTCGGGGTCCAGTTCGTCGACGCGAATGGTGAGGTAGCGAAGAATGTCTTCGTTGATCTGCATCTGACGTTCGAGTTCTTGGATCAACGACGGCGGCCCGTCGATGTTGAACATGACGTAGTGGCCTTTTCGGTTCTTTTTGATCCGAAAGGCGAGGCTGCGCAGTCCCCAGTACTCTCGTTTGGTCACTTTGCCGCCGAGATCCTCGATGGCCTTGGTGAATGTTTCGGAAAGGGCGTCGACCTGAGACGCGGAAATCTCCTGTCGCGCGATGAAGACGTTTTCGTAGTAAGGCACCGTATGCCGCTCCCTTTGGCTTGTCTCAGCCCGATTTTCCAGGCATAGCCGGTTCCTACCGGCAAGGAGGATGAAAGCGCGCACTATACACAAGGCGAAAGCCGGCGCAACAAAAGGCGAATGGTCCTGCAGGATCCACGTAACCGAACATCCCGCCAACGGCCAAGAATTTCGGTACCAAGACCATCACTATACCTCCTTCCACCCCTCAAACTTTGTCAAAACTCTCAGCTTGGGAGAAGGAGGTACCCACTTTTCAGAAGTTGTCGAGGCGCCTTTTGTCAACCTATTCCACATAGCGTGAAGGCACGCCGATAGACAAAGGCTCTTTCTGATCCATTGGCCTCCAAATCTACCTGCCGATGTGTCCACGCCTCGGCCACCCTGCCATCGCGCTCTTTGGGTGGTCCAAGCTCCGCCCGAAAAGCTGCGATCAGCGCGGCAGCGTGGTTGCGGGTTGGCGTGTTTTCGGGGACCGCATCGTCCAGTGCTCGTCCCTCGGCAAGCCGAACCCATTGCTTCAGGATCGCACATGCGTCGTCACGTCGACCCCTTCGGATGCTATGTAGGATAGCGGGCTCAAACAAGCTCACGAGCTTTCTGTCGAGCCAAGCATGAGGTGAACCCGCGCAAAACAATCCACTACCATGCCACGCAACGCCAGCGGATTGGGCCGCTACTCGATCCGGTCCGGCGCTTAGTGCCTGAAAAAGTCGGGTCAGGTTTGCCTCGACGGTGGCGGGCAGGTCGATATCATCGTCCTCGTGGCCTAAGAGCCCACGGTAGATGCGAGCGAATGTCGCTGTGTTATTGGCGGCCAGCAAAACTGGGTCGAGGGCATCAAGTTCGTCCAAAGCATCGAGCGCCGCCGCATCCTCCTCCAAATAGAATAGCATTTTCGCATGGGAAACAACTAGCGATACGCGGAACTCATCGTCCGAAAATCCGAGACCTTGCGAAGCGGCGGCAAGGGAGTGTTTGGCGTGTGGCAGAATGGATTCGGCGGTATCACGGCGGCCAAGTTCGGTAAGCGCATGGAAATAAAACACGAGTTTGCTCCTGAGGATTGCCGCAGCCTCGTCATCCTTGAGGGCTTTGTTCTCGATGTCGAACAGGTCGACCGCCGCTCGAAACCGTCCCTCATCCATCAACGTGACTGCCTCGTACCAATTGGACTGTGCATCCGCATCTCCGTTCTCGGTGGATGGAATGGCATCAGCCTCGGCATGCCTGACGAATGCCTTGTTCCAGGCCGAGGCTGACAATCTATGCCCAAGAGCGTAGACGGCGGCCATTGCCCTGGTCGCGACACTCTCTGCATGGCCGAATCCCACCCCCACCCCGTTGGTCGCGAGGAGCCGGACCGATCGACGCGCAGCCGTAAGAC
>JAHCKI010000183.1 GCA_026125865.1 Rhodospirillales bacterium | reverse complement strand
AGGTGCCACTGAACCACGACAACACCAGTGCCAGAAAAACGCCGACCGCAGCGGCGTCGGTTGGTGATGCAATGCCCGTATAGATGGAACCGATGACCCCAAGCACGAGGAGAATGACCGGGAGCAGCCGCCGCGCGCCGAGCAGTTTTTCACGCCAAGTGCCGGCGACGTCATCAACCGGGATGCAATGGGAATTCAGCGTCGCCCATACCGCCACATAGCCCATGTACAAAATCACCAGCATCAACCCGGGAAGCACACCGGCAATGAACAGCCGCGCAATGGACTCCTCGATGGCGACGCCATAAACGATGAGGATGATCGACGGCGGGATCAGAAGGCCAAGGGTGCCGGAGCCGGCAAGGGTGCCGACGCTCATTCTTTGGTCGTAGCCGCGCTTTTCCAATTCCGGCAGCGACATTTTTCCGATGGTGGCCGCCGTTGCCGCGGAAGATCCCGACACGGCGGCGAAAATGCCGCATCCTATGATGTTGATGTGCAGCAGCCGGCCCGGCAATCCGGTCATCCATGGCGCCAAACCGGCGAACATGTCCTCGGACAGGCGCGAACGGAACAGGATTTCACCCATCCAAATGAACAGCGGCAACGCCGCCAGCGCCCAGGAATTGCTGGCACCCCAAACGGTCGTGGCGAGAACCTGACCAACCGGCGCCTCGGTAAACAGCACCATCCCGACGAAACCGACACCGAGCAGCGAAAAAGCCACCCACAATCCACTGCCCAAAAGGATGAAGAGCGCCAATACCAGGAGCCCTGACAAAGTCAGCACATCCATGCTCATCGATCCTCCTCGGCAGTCGCTTCGATTTCTTCATCGGTCTTGTCCGTGGGACCTATGCGCAATGTCGACAGGAAGGTATCGAGCAGGGCAACGGTGAGGACGACGAGGCCAAGTCCCATCGCTGCCTGGGGCAGCCACAGCGGTACGGGAACCATCCCCGGCGACACATCCCCAAACCTATAGGAATCAATGACGAGCAGGACAACGTACCAGGCAAAGTATCCGGAGAAGGCGCATGCACTGGCGCAGCACCAAAGCTCGGCAACGTACCTTGATCGGAGAGGAAGATGCTGCAGCAACAAGGACACGCGAATATGCGCGCCACAGCGCAACGAATAGGCGAGAGCCAGAAACGACGACGACGCCAGAAAAAAGCCCGCGAATTCCGCATATGACGGAATCACAAGGCCAATGGGCTCACCGATTATCCAACTCGACAGGGTGTCCGTGACGTTGAACCCGACCTGCAACAGAACGATCGCCGCGATTGCCCCCAAAAACACGGCCGCAAGCCCACCGCTCGCGTGATAGAGCGCATCAAGTGCGGTTCGCATCTATTCGAAACGTGAGGCGGTCCGAGCGGCGGACCGCCTCTTCCAGATTGGTGACTATTTCTTATAGTCGAGAAGAATCTCGCCACCCATCTCGCCGGCCTTCTCCGCCCACTCCTTGGTCATTGTATCGCCAATCTTTTTGAGCCCTTCCGCCAACTCCGGGCTTGGGTCGGACACGACCATGCCGCCTTCCTTCAGGATGGCCATCTTGGCCTTGGTTTCCGCTTGGCTGGACTCCCACCCCTTGGCTTCGGCGGCGGCCGCGGCATTCAGGATTGCCGTTTGCGCCGTCTGCGGTAGCGCCTCGAAAACCTTCTTATTGACCACGACCGCGTTTTTCGGAAGCCATGCTTGGGTGTTGTAGAAGTGGGAAACGTAGTCCCAAGCCTTGTTGTTTGCTCCTGTCGACGGTGACGTCATCATGGATTCTACACGGCCGGTGGCGAAGGCTTGTGCCAGATCCGCGACTTCCACTTGTGTCGGGACCGCCCCGGCCAACTGCGCCAACCTCTCGGTCGCCGGGTTGTAGGCCCGGAACTTGAGCCCCGTCAGATCGGCCACCTTCTCGATCGGTTTGTTGGCGTAAAGACCCTGCGGCGGCCACGGAACCGCGAACAGCAGCACCAGTCCCTGCTTGTCTAGAAGTTGGGAGATCGGTCCCCGCGACGCATCCCACAATTTGCGTGCCTGTTCATAACTGGTGGCCAGGAATGGCACCGAATCGACCTCGTACACAGCATCTTCGTTGGAGAGCCGCGACAGCAAGAATTCCCCGATCGGGACTTGCCCGCTGCGCACCGCGTTTTTGATCTCCGGATGTTTGAACAGGGACCCACCCGGGTGCACCTTGATGATGAGATCGCCGTTGGACCGTTGCTTCACATCATCGGCGAAAGCCTTGATGTTAAGTGTGTGGAAATTGTTATCCCCATACGGGGTGGGCATATCCCAAGTCGCGGCGACCGCCGATGCCGCCAAAACCATCGTAGCCAGCAAACCGGCTGCAAGAGCCCGCAGTTTGATCTTCACGTTATTTCTCCCTTTTTGCAGTCGATCCGCTCATATTCATGCGTCGTTTGCGACAGCACAAAAATTCTAGGCCCTTTTTTAAAGCAAGTCGACAAGAGGTGGTTTGGGGCCGCCGGTGGCCCAGTCCAGCAATTGGACGGTGTGGACGACCGGTATTGATGTCCCGCCCTCCAAATGCGTCATGCAGCCGATATTGCCGGCGGCGATGTAGTCGGGTTCCGTGGCCTTGATGTGTGTCAGCTTGCGGTTTCGAAGTTCTTGGGACAGGGCCGGCTGCAGGATGCTGTAGGTTCCTGCCGAGCCGCAGCAAATGTGGGATTCGGCGGGCTCCCGCACCTTGAAGCCCGCATCTGTAAGAAGTTGCTTTGATTCCGTGCGAAGCTTCTGACCATGTTGCATGGAACAGGCCGGGTGATAGGTGACGGATTGTCCTGTTTCGCCGGCGACCTTGCCGAGGCCAAGCTCGACCATCAGTTCAGACACATCCCGGGTGATGGCCGCCACCCTGGCCGCGGGTTCCGCCCATTGCCGGTCATGACGGAGCAAATGACCGTAGTCCTTCAGTGAGACACCACAGCCGGATGCATTGGATACGACGGCATCAAGGCCTTCACCATCCAATTCCCTAGTCCAGGCCGCAACGTTTCTGATTGCTGCGGCTCGTGATTGCTCCTCCTGGCCCATGTGGTGGACGATGGCGCCACAGCAACCCGAATCCTTTGCGATCACCACCTCGCAGCCATGACGGGTCAATAGTCTAACCGTTGCCTCGTTGATTTCCGGCCGCAACACTTTCTGCGCACATCCGGGATGCAATGCTACGCGCTTGCGGCGCGGACCTTGGGCCGGAAACACTTGCGGACGATCGACGTGGGACGGCCCTCGCAGGCGCGCCGGCGCCATGGTCACCATGCCTTTTAAGCGACCCGGCATCAGGCGCGCCAATGGCCGCGCGAACCAACCGCCGATGAGTGCCAACCGAAACAGACTTGGATTGGGAATCACTGTCGCGAGCACTCGGCGGAGCAGGCGCTCGGTCATCGGGCGAACGGAGCTGGCCTCGTTATGAACCCGTGCCTGGTCGATCAAGTGGGCATAGTCGACACCGGAGGGGCATGTGGTCATGCAGGAAAGACACGTAAGACACCGATCGAGGTGCTTGGAGACATCCGCTCTCGCTGGTTTTTCTTCCTCCAACAGTTGCTTCGCCAGGTAAATCCGCCCACGCGGGCTATCCAGTTCGTCGCCGAGAATGAGGTATGTGGGGCAGGTGGCTAGACAGAAACCACAGTGTACGCATGTGCGCAGGATGTCGTTGGCTTCCTTGATCTCCGGGTCGGCCAAGCGAGCCAGCGAAAAGTTGGTTTGCAACGCTCTAGACCTCTTCGTACATGCGACCGGGATTGAGTATCCCGTTTGGGTCGAACCCATCTTTGATGCGCTGTGTAAGTGCCGCGAGCGCCGGTGGCTGGGGTTGGAACACCGGCACACTTGCGCGCACATCGACCGATGCGCGGATCAGGGTCGCGTGTCCCCCGGTTCCGGCGATGGCGGCGCGGATCCTTTGGTGGTGGGCATCGGAGGCAGGCACCAGCGATAGCCAAAGAAGTCCGCCGCCCCAATCAAAGTAAACGCAGCCATCGATCTCGAACAACAGATCGGCGGCAATACGGGCGCCATCGGACGGTGGCACCGATAGGCGCCAAATCTGGCGATCACCTTGGTCCACGAAGAACGAAACATCGCGGATCTCTCGCCACAACACGCGCGAATGGTAATCATCGAGTTCGGCAAGCTCGCCGAAAGACGAGAGCGCCGTGGCGAGAGCGTTCGCTCGATAGACTACCGATGGCCCCGGTCCTTCGACACGGAGGGCCGTCACCGGCCCGCCCGCTTCGGAAACGCGAGCGACACTCGATCGGAGGCCGATGTCAGGCGGCAGATGGGCTGCGCCGGATACCTCATAGGGGCTTTGCAGGGCTGTCGCCATCGACCGGGTCGCACACTCCTCTTCGCAGCCGATGACGAGAACGGTCCGCGTTTCTTCGCTCGCCGGCAACGCCCGGACCGTTACCTCCGTCATGACGGCCAGGGTGCCGAATGACCCCGTGATCAACTTGGAGAGGTCGAAACCCGTGACGTTCTTCACGACCCGACCACCGGACTTGAACACCTCTCCGCGGCCGCTGACGGCGTGGAACCCGAGCAGGTGATCACGCGCAGCGCCGACCATGACGCGCCTCGGCCCAGACAGGTTGCAGGCGATAACCCCGCCGAGAGTGCCGTTGAAGCCGGTATTGTTTTCTTCGCCGCGGTCATTCAGCAGTGGGCTCAAATACGGGGGTTCGAACCAAAGGTGTTGATTTTTTTGGGCCAACGCCGCTTCGATCTCGGCCATCGGCGTGCCAGCGCGAGCGGTGAGCACCAACTCCTCAGGTTCATAGAGGACGATGCCCGCGTTCGCCGAAGTGTCCAGTCGCGTCGCTGCCGCAGATGGCCGGCCGAGCGCCGACTTGCTCGCCGATCCGATCACTTCAAGGGGTCGGTTTTCAGCCGCGGCCCAGCGGATCGCATCTAGAACTTGGTTATCGGTTTCGGGCCTCAGGCTTTCAGTCATCTCGGGTGTTTCCCCCAATTCTGTGGTCCGCCGGGTTCATTAGAACCGGGGAATGTCTGGAAATGGGATTTTGCCCTTATGAACGTGCATATGGCCAAGCTCGGCGCAGCGGTGAAGGGTGGGGTAGACCTTTCCTGGATTCAGCAGTTGCCCCGGATCGAAGGCGCATTTCAGGCGTTGTTGCTGTTTCATGTCGTCTTCACTGAACATGGCGCCCATCAGGTCCCGTTTTTCGACGCCGACCCCGTGCTCGCCGGTTAGGACACCCCCCACTTCGACGCAGAGCTTGAGAATATCGCCGCCGAATTGCTCAGCCTTCTCTAACTCACCCGGCGCGTTGACGTCGTAAAGTATCAACGGATGCAAATTGCCGTCGCCGGCATGGAATACATTTCCGCAGCGGAGACCATAGGTCTTGGACATTTCGGCGATTCGT
>JAHCKI010000182.1 GCA_026125865.1 Rhodospirillales bacterium | reverse complement strand
CGAACACCACAGGTGCGCCGACCGGTTTCGACCGACTGTCACTGTCACCACCGGCTTCGTCTTTGCCGGGTTTCGGATCGGCTTGGCTGACGACGACGTTGACCTGGTATTTGCGAAAAGGGCTGTCATCGGCGCCTTGCGGTCGAATCACCAGTCCGGGCCCTATCTGCGGTCCCGATTGCTCTTGCGGCAGAAAGTGTTCGGCGTTTTCGATGACATCCGCGCGAACCGCTTCGAGGTGGGCGAGAACCGCCGGCTGATCCGCCCAGTCGCCCTTGAGTTCGTCGATGAGATGGCCGACGGCGAACTGGGTGGTTTCACGGTTGAGGTCCCGAAGCTGACTCCGCTGCTCCTTTTCCCACTTGGGGATCTCGTGCAGAAGCGCCTGCAAATCCTTCTGCAGGGCCTCGGAAGCGGCGTGGCGCGCCTTCTGGTCTTCTTCGTCGAGTTGTTCGAACTCCTTGGGACTCAGGACCTCGCCATCCTTGACCGGCGCCAGCGCCAAGCCGATGGGTGTCCGGATCAAGGCGACGTCATGCTCGCGGGCTTTGGCTTGAAGGGCGTTGAAGCCCTGTTCCTGATGATCCTTGAACTCTTCCTGAATGACATTCCTGCGGTTGCGGTACTCGTCGCTTTCAAAAGCCGCCGGAATGGCGAGGCGAAGTTCCTCGACCAGATGTGTCATGTCATCCTGGAGCGGTCGCCCGCGACCGGCCGGAAGGTCCAACGCGCGCGGACGGTGCGGCTCCGCGAAGTTATGAACGTAACACCAGTCGGCGGGTACAGGGCGTTCCGCCGCCGCCGTTTCGAGCGCTTCGAGGACAAAGCGGAACTTGCCGATGCCGGTCGGTCCCAGGGCGAACAGATTGTAGCCGCCATGGTTCATGCCGATGGCGAACCGTACCGCTTGCGCCGCACGTTCCTGTCCCGGCATGTCCGCCGCCGGCTCCAGTTCGGCCGTGGTCTTGAACGGCAACGTGTTCGGATCACATGGCCGATACAGGGCCTCCGCCGGGAGCGGCTCGGCCGCGATCCCCTTGCTGTCGCTCATGTCTCTTCCTCTATGCGTTGCCCCTCTATGCGCTGCATATCGTCGTCGGAGAAGCCGAAGTGGTGACCGATCTCGTGGATCAGCACATGCCGCACGATGTGTGCGAGGTCTTTCCCACTTTCGCACCAGTAATCGAGGATCGGCCTTCGGTAGAGAAAGATCAAGTCCACGTCGCTCGAGGGGTCGGTCACGCTTTTTCGATCCAGGGACACACCGCGGTAGAGACCAAGAAGATCGAACGGCGTCTCGAGTCCCAAATCGCGCTCCGTTTCCTCGTCCGGGAACTCCTCAACGCGGATGACAATCCCCTCCGCATGGCGCCACAGCGGCGCCGGGATGGCCCTCAGCGCCCGCGCCGCCAGAACCTCGATGTCCGCCAGACCGGGCGGGGTGATCGGTGTGCGCGTCATGGCGTGACCGTCGTCGTCACGAAAATAAAAAAGGGCCACCGCATTGTCAGTGGCCCTTCGTCATGGTCCATCATCCTCGACCCCCTGCTGCCGCTGGTGTTCGAGGAACAATGGAAATTCCTTATTAGTACATGAACTGACCACCGTTGATGGACATGGTTTCGCCGGTGATCCAGCCGGACGACTCCTGGGTCAGGAACGAAACACCGTTGGCGATGTCTTCGGGCTGACCGATGCGGCCCAGCGGGATCATCTTGACCATGGCTTCCAGCATTTCCGGCTTCATGGCGGCGGTCATTTCGGTGAGGATGAAGCCCGGGCAAATGCAGTTGACGGTCACGCCCGAACGGGCCGCTTCCAATGCCAGTGAACGGGAAAATCCGATGACGCCGGCCTTGGTCGCCGAGTAGTTGGTTTGTCCCGGTTGTCCGCGTTGACCGTTCATGGAGCTGATGTTGACGATACGGCCCCACTTGCGCTCGTTCATGCCCGGCAGGAAGACGTTGCAGGTGTTGAACACGCCGCCCAGGTTGACCGCGATGATGGGATCCCAGTTCTTTTCCCGCGTCATCTTGGTCATGATGCCGTCACGGGTGATGCCGGCGTTGTTGACGAGAATGTCGACGGGGCCGACATCACTCTTGATCTTCTCCGCGCCCTCGGCGACGGAGGCGTGATCGGCGATATTGATGTTGTAACCGGCAATACCGGTCGCGTCCGCGAACGATTTGATCTGGTCTTCGACGACGTCGCAAACGACGACGGTGTTGCCGTCTTCCTTCAGTTTCTTGGCGATAGCCGCTCCGATCCCGCGGGTGCCGCCGGTTACCAATGCCACGCGTGCCATATCTTCCTCCTCATCTTTCGGTTCCTGTTCAAGGGTCGTCTCTTAATCCGTACCGCCTCCGGCACCGCACCGCATCGTTGCGGCGAGTCCGTCGTTTGTTTTTGGTTTGGTTCGACAAATTCCAAAAAAACCGGCCCCATAGGCCGCATCCCGTCGTTTTACTTCGGGCTTGGGCGATTGGCAAGGGAGCCCCAGCCGCCATTGCCGAAATTGGCCCGGCGACGCACCACGGGAGTGCTGGTCTTCGCAGGCCATGAACGGGCGATTTTGGCATGTTGCGCCGGCTGCGCGAGGCCGCTAGATTTGCGCGGCGTGTCGCCCGGGTGGTGGAATTGGTAGACGCGCTGGACTCAAAATCCAGTTCCCGCGAGGGAGTGCGAGTTCGAGTCTCGCCCCGGGCACCATTTTTAAGACGTCTTACACACCGGCCAGCGCGCGTTCGCAGCCGTTGTTGGTTGGGGGCACGTCACGGTTTTGCAGAAAGATGAAGAACTTGCTGCGCCATGCCTTGACCTGGCGCTGCAGGGTGGTGCCGGCGTGGGATGGAACCGGCAAGACGACGAGGCTGTCGAGGGTGCGTTCGGCCTTGGCGTGATAGGTTTTGAGGGTGGCGTCGGCGAGGCTGTCCCGTCGCCGGCCGACCCGGATCGTCCAGCGCAGCAGGTGACGAAGCTTGGGCGCGAAGACGGTATCGCCGGCGTCGATGGCGTATTGCACGTCGCGCAGCAGATGGGCGAGACAGATCTGATGGACGGCCCCCAGGTCCTGCTGACCGGCGTAGCGGTCGGAAACCCAGACGTCGGGGCGGTGATCGCCGAGCACCGATTGCGCCACCGCTTTCGCCCGGCGGGCGGCGTCGCCTGCTCGGAGAGAAGTTCATCCTTTTGCCGCGATGTCAGCCGATAGTGAAAACGCGGAGCCATGCGTAGCTTGACCCATGCTCCGACGCTCAATGCAATCGGTTTCTTCCCGCCAGCAGTCCCCGCCCATCGCCAACCCCCTGAGCAATTGCTCGCGCACTCTAAATTTCAATTCTTGACCCCGCTTACCAATACCTGACCCCGATTGCTCAAACCGGCCAAGAACCAGCGGAGGAATGTATCGAACTGTTGCTTTGACGCGGAATGGGTGCTACACGCTAACACGCATAAAGCGTTATCACGGTTTTGCTCTACTGAAAAAGAAGTCCTGGAGGGGGCATTTGACATGTCAAATGCGGAACCGTCACGGGGCCGATTTTGGGAGAAGTCAACACGTCTTTCGTCCGTTAACCTATTCTTCGCGTAGTCTTCGTGTAGCTTTCCCTAGGCGGGGCGCGGTAGCGTTTTGTCAATGTGGTGTTTTGCTCCATGTGAAGGTGTCTGATGGCTGGACACATACGCATGTGGGAGTGTTTTTGACTGCAGAATGGGGAGAAACGGACCTTGCATGCAAAAGTATACTGGCTCCTGGCCTTTCTAGCCCTCTATTGGGGCTACTGCCTCTATTGGGGCATCCGGGGCGCACGTGAAACAAAGACGGCGAGCGATTACTTTATAGCGGGGCGCAAGTTGCCTTTGTTCGTCTTTGTTTTGGCCGCAACGGCGGCATCGTTTTCGGGCTGGACCTTCATGGGACATCCCGGACTGATTTACCGTGACGGATTTCAATACGCGTATGCATCCTTCTACGCGATCACGATTCCATTCACCGGCGTGCTGTTTCTCAAACGGCAATGGATTATCGGCAAGCGATTCGGCTTTGTGACGCCGGGGGAGATGCTGGCGGAATACTTCCAGGGGGACGGCATTCGCGTGCTGACGGTGATGGTCGCGATCCTGTATTCCGTGCCGTATCTGGGCGTGCAATTGGGAGCGGCCGGTTTTCTATTCGAAGTCGTCACGGAAGGCCTCATCAGCAAGGTCTTCGGCATGACCCTGTTCGCGGCCGTCGTGTTGATCTACGTCGCGTCGGGAGGGCTCAAGGCAGTCGCCTACGTGCAAACCCTTCAGTGCATATTGTTGGCGTCCGGCATTATTGTTGTCGGCGTGATTGCGCTGAACGCGGTCGGCGGTTGGGACTCCTTGCAACAAGGGCTCGCTCAGCTGGCGGGAACAGACATCGGCAAGTGGGGAACAACGAAGGGCTACGGCGGTGGCGATTACAACGCCTATTTCGCCATACCGGGCGTGATCCAGTGGACCGCCGGTCTCGGCAAGGAGACGCCAACGGGCGGACTGTGGACCGGCATTATGGTCCTCACCTACATGTTCGCCCTCATGGGAATTCAGGCATCGCCCGCATTCTCCATGTGGTCGTATTCCAACACCAACCCGGCGCCGTTCGCGCCGCAGCAGGTGTGGTCCTCGTCATTCGGAATCGGTTTCATCCTGTTCGCATTCACGGCGGTTCAAGGCATGGGCGCGCACTTGATCGGTGCCAACCCGGCGGCGACGGAGGCCGGCATTCCCGCGGCACTCCCGGCTGTTCAGGCGTTCATGGCGAGTCATGACGGTGCCTTGCCGCTATCGGCGGAAATCGCCAAGAATCCGGATTCGATCGTCCCCTATTACTTCAACCTGATCGCGGACACGGCACCTTGGCTCGTCGGCTTGTTGGCCATCTGTGCCTTTGCAGCCATGGAATCGACGGGTACGGCATACGTCTCGACCGTCAGCGGGATCATTACCCGTGATCTTTACAGGCGGTTCATCAACCCGTCCGCCGGCCACAAATCGCAAGTCATGTTCGGACGTTTCTCGGTGTTCCTGGTTGTCGTGATTGCGTTGGTCGTGTCGACGTTCTCCTCGGATGCTCTTGTCCTGCTCGGCGGGTTGGCCGTAGCCTTCGGCTTCCAGATGTTCCCTTCTCTGGCAGCGGTATGTTGGTTCCCGTGGATCACCCGGCAGGGGGCGACGTGGGGATTGGCAGCAGGTCTCATCGGCGTCGTTCTGACGGACAGCATGGGACAGACGATCTTCGGCGGGGCATTGCCGTGGGGACGCTGGCCGCTCACCATTCATTCCGCGGGATGGGGCATCATGGTTAATATTCTGGTGTGCGTTGTCATCTCGGCCATGACTCAGTCCGAGAGCGCCACGCAGCACAGGATGACCTTCCATGATTTCCTCAAGAGCCACGCGGGCCTGCCGGACA
>JAHCKI010000181.1 GCA_026125865.1 Rhodospirillales bacterium | reverse complement strand
GTCCTCCTCATTTCGCCGGAGGCCTGTGTCACGTACTCCGACGGTATATCCCCAATGTAGGGAAGGTGACCGCGGTCGTGAAGCGGAATCGGTCCGACGGCAGGAACCGACAGACAATCAACCAATGCGACGTTTGGGGAATCAGCCCTGGCGGACTTTGAAACGTGGGTGAATTTTGTTGATCACGTAGACGCGACCCTTACGCCGCACAACACGGCAGTTCCGTTCGCGCGCCTTCGCTGATTTTACTGAATTTTTGACTTTCATCATCCTAACCCTTGGCTGAGGCGCGGACCATAAGGATTGACCCTGATCCTGTCAACAGCACCTCGAAGCATTTAGGTCGAGCGCCCCAAACCTGACAACCCCGCGCTCTAAAAGCCACGGATATGTTCTGTATCCGTTCCAATCAAAATGCTATACTGGCCGCATGGACGAGGTGTCATCGAAACAACCAAGGAAAGGCCGCGGCGCTGTTGGAAATCCGTCCGGCCGCTTCGAATCGCTCGTGCGCGTTGACATCGATGATGGCTGGAGACGCGATGACGCCGGAGAACCGGTACCGCTGCCAACCGTGGTCACCAGCGAGTCGTGCCGGACGATCATCAGCCGAAACCAGTCTCCGGATGTGCCGTTCGATCGATCCATCAATCCCTATCGCGGGTGCGAGCACGGCTGTGTCTACTGCTTTGCGCGTCCGACCCACGCCTATCTGGGGTTGTCGCCAGGGCTCGATTTCGAGACGCGTTTGTTTGCAAAGGACAACGCGCCCGAGGTTCTCGAACGGGAACTGCGAGCCAAGAATTACGCTCCGCGACCCATCACCCTTGGGGCCAACACCGATCCCTATCAACCGGTGGAACGGACCAGAAAGATCACCCGCGGTATTCTAGATGTCCTATCCCGCTTCAACCATCCGGTAGCGATCGTCACGAAATCGAAATTGATCACCCGCGACATTGATATATTGGCTCCGATGGCCGCACGCGGTCTCGCCACCGTCGGTGTGTCGGTTACGACACTGAATCCGCGCCTTGCCGGTAAGATGGAGCCACGGGCCTCGGCGCCGAAACAAAGATTGGTGGCCATACGTGAACTCCGCGCGGCGGGAATTCGCGTGTCTGTTCTGGTGGCGCCGATCATACCGTTCATCAATGATCACGAGATCGAGTCCATTCTCGCCGCCGCTGCCCGCAACGGCGCCGGCAGCGCCAGTTTCATCTTTCTGCGGCTTCCCCATGAACTCAAGGAGCTTTTCAGCGAGTGGTTGCGAACTCACGTTCCCCTCAAGGCGGAACGGGTGCTAGCCAGAATCCGAGATTGCAGAGATGGCGAACTCTATGAGTCTCGTTTCGGTAGCCGTATGACCGGGAGTGGGCCCTACGCCGAACTTCTCGAACAGCGGTTCCGGTTGGCATGCCGCCGGTTTGATCTGGGGTATGGGCGGAGCGGTGACTTCAATCTCGATTGCAGCCAGTTTAAACCACCATCAAAGAAAGGCGACGAACGCCAGCTTTCCTTGTTTTGACCTGTGGCCTGCCCCCAAAGGTTCCGGTTATAGTTTGCGGATGCCGGATTTGACCATGGAACGGGCATTGGGTGGGATCGTCGCCGGCGTTGATGAGGCGGGGCGCGGTCCTTGGGCCGGGCCGGTGGTGGCTGCTGCGGTGATTCTCGAAATCGCTTCCCTGCCCGAAGGGCTCATTCAAGGTCTTGATGATTCAAAACGACTGAGCGCCAAACGGCGGGTCGCCCTGTTCGAGGCTTTAAACGGTCACAGCCGCGTCGGGGTCGGCAGCGCCGAGGTCGACGAGATCGACAGCATCAACATACTGCAAGCGACCATGCGCGCCATGGCGCGCGCCGTCGCGGCCCTGGGTGTGGTTCCCGACGCCGCCGTGATCGACGGCAACCACGCGCCCGATCTGCCATGTCCGGCCCATTGCCTCATCGGCGGTGACCGTCGCGGCCTGTCGGTAGCGGCGGCGTCGATCGTTGCGAAAGTAACACGCGACCGCTGGATGGTGGACCTCGCCCGCCGCTACCCGGGCTACGGGTGGGAACGCAACGCCGGGTACGGCACTGCCGAGCATCGCGATAGCCTTCGGCGCCTTGGTGTGACACCATACCATCGGAAAAGTTTTGCCCCCATACGCAACATATTGTGTTCCCAATAACACCAGATTCAAGATTTTGTTCCCACACCGCTTGATAAGTACTTGAAACCAAATAAATCTTGACGGAGAATCGCGGTTTGTTCAAGTTAGCGGCATGAGCACTCGCCGAATCAAGCCCGAAACCACCACAACGCCCGTCAAGAAACCAGCCTTGGCTGCGACGCTGGAGGTGAACCGCATCCTCGTCGGCGATTGCATCGAGATCATGGCGGGGCTGCCGAAGCATTCGGTGGACATGGTTTTTGCCGATCCGCCCTACAATCTCCAACTCGAGGGCGACTTATTGCGTCCCAATAACAGCCGAGTCGACGGTGTCGACGAAAGCTGGGATCGTTTCGACGATTTCGCCGCCTATGACCGTTTTACGGCGGATTGGCTCCGCGCCGCGCGGCGATTGCTGAAACCCCATGGGACGCTGTGGGTGATCGGCAGTTATCACAATATATTCCGCATCGGCGCCATCTTGCAGGATCTCGGATTTTGGATTCTCAATGACGTCATTTGGCGCAAATCCAATCCCATGCCCAATTTCCGCGGTCGTCGCTTCACCAATGCCCATGAGACGCTGATCTGGTGTGCTCGTGACAAGGATGCCCGCCACCGCTTCAATTACCAGGCCATGAAGAACCTCAATGACGAGGTTCAGATGCGATCCGATTGGCTGTTTCCGCTGTGCACGGGACCGGAGCGTCTGCGCCTCGGCAATCGCAAAGCGCATCCGACCCAGAAGCCGGAAGCCCTGCTGCATCGGACCATTCTCGCCGCGACCGAACCCGGCGATTTGGTTTTGGACCCCTTTTTCGGCACCGGTACGACCGGAGCCGTGGCGAAGCGGCTGCGACGCCGCTATCTCGGCATCGAGCGGAACGACGCCTATGTCGAAATTGCTGAGGAGCGGATCAAAGCGGTCAGCCGTGTGGCCGAGGACGAACTGGTTTCGACACCGAGCCTAAGGGACGCTCCCCGAATACCGTTCGGCCGGGTCGTCGAACGCGGTCTGCTCGAACCGGGCGCCGTTCTGTATGATCAGCGACGGAGACATTCCGCCCGCGTCGCCGCCGATGGGACCCTGGTGACGGCTGATTTCCGAGGCTCCATCCACCAGGCCGGCGCTCGTGTCCAGAACGCTCCCGCGTGCAACGGCTGGCAGTTCTGGTGCGCCGAAATCAAAGGGCAATTGGTTCCCATCGACGTCTTTCGCCAACGCCTCCGCGCCGAACTGCAATAGCGGCTGTCGCAAAGGCTGCGGTATACGCGTTACCCGATCCTACGCTCAATGGTTCCACCGACGCTGTTTTTCGTTCCGGGATCGGGAAAGCGTGCCGGCTCTTTTCTTTTGGGACAGAAACAGTACATTTGCCGGTGCCTTGCTGGGCTGCGACACAGGCTCATAGCGAATTCCCATCGTCAACGAAAGGGTCCTTGATGAACGTAACCTTCTCGCCTCCCGCCTTGCCTGATACGGGTGTTCTCGTCGTCGGTGTTCTGGATGGTCTTGTCCTCACGCCATCCGCTCGGAAACTCGACAATCGAATGGACGGTGCCCTTGTCCGCGCCATGGAGGTAAGCCGCTTCAAGGGCAAGAAGGATCAAACGCTCAGCTTAGTGACCCCGGCGGGATCCCGCCTCGACCGCATCGTTCTACTCGGACTGGGAGAAGCGAAAACCCTGGACGCGTCGACGGCGCAGGCTCTTGGAGGCAGCCTCTATGTCGCCGTCTCCGGCAACGGTCACGATATGGCGACGGTGGCGGTGGATGCCCTCGATGCCTGCCCGCTGTCGCCTTCGGAAATCGCCGCGCACATGGCCACCGGCGCGCGCCTCCGCTCTTACCGTTTCGATAAGTACCGCACCAAGGAAAAGCCGGAAGAAAAACCAACTCTGACCGCCCTCACCTTTGAATGCGAAGCGCATACCGGGGCACGGGACCTTTACAAGACCTTGGATAAGGTAACCGACGGCGTGTTCCTGACCCGTGACGTGGTCTCGGAGCCGTCGAACATCGTTTATCCCGAGACCTTGGCGGCCCATGCGCAGGCCCTATCCAAGCTGGGGGTCGAGGTCGAGGTGCTGGGTGAAAAGGAAATGCGCAAACTTGGCATGGGTGCCTTGCTCGGCGTCGGTCAGGGCAGTGCCCGCGAATCCCAGTTGGTGGTTATGCAGTGGAACGGTGCCGGCGCGGGCGCGGCGAAGACAAAGGGCAAAGGCAAGAAGGAAGGCAAGGCGGCCAAGGATGCACCGGCGCCCATCGCCTTCGTCGGCAAGGGCGTGACCTTTGACACCGGTGGCATCTCCATCAAACCTTCGGCCGGCATGGAGGAAATGAAATACGACATGGCTGGCGCCGGCGCCGTCATTGGCTTGATGAAGGCACTGGCGGGACGCAAAGCCAAGGTCAACGCCATTGGGGTCGTCGGCCTTGTTGAGAATATGCCCTCGGGTACCGCCCAACGCCCGGGAGACATCGTTTCATCCATGTCCGGGCAGACCATCGAAGTCATCAACACCGATGCCGAAGGCCGTCTGGTGCTGGCCGACGCCCTTTGGTACACGCGTGATCGCTTTAAACCGCAGTTCATGATCAATCTAGCCACCCTGACGGGCGCCATCGTTATCGCGTTGGGAAACAGCCGGGCCGGGTTGTTCTCCAACAATGACGAATTGGCCGGCCGCATCGCCGTGGCGGCGGACGCGGTCAACGAGCCCGTGTGGCGATTGCCCCTCGGCGAAGAATACGACAAGGCCATAAAGTCCGACGCTGCCGACATGAAAAACGTCGGCAATCGCGCCGCCGGAAGCATTACCGCCGCGCAATTCCTGCAGCGGTTTGTCGAAGACACGCCATGGGCGCATATCGATATCGCGGGGGTCGCCTGGACCAAGGAGCCCAAACCCGTAACGCCCAAGGGCGCGACGGGCTATGGAGTTAAATTGCTCGATCGACTGGTCGCCGACCACTATGAAACGAAAAAATAGAAGCACGCCCGATACGTTTGGCCGCTGAAAGCCCGCCGATGACGGACGTCGCCTTTTATCATTTGCAGAAGTCACCCCTCGAGAAGGTTCTACCCAAGCTTCTCGAGAAAACCCTCGCTCTCGACAAGCGGGCCTTGGTGGTGGCGGGCTCGGACGAGCGGGTTGAGGCGCTGGCGCAACTGCTTTGGATCTTTGATCAGGACTCCTGGCTACCCCACGGGACGGCTCAGGATGGCTTTCCCGAGGATCAACCGGTCTGGCTCGCCTGTCGCGACGACGCGCCCAACGGCGCCACCTT
>JAHCKI010000180.1 GCA_026125865.1 Rhodospirillales bacterium | reverse complement strand
TCAAATCCCGCTGCCGGCTTCGATGATCCCGGTGAGGTGTTCGACCCGTCGCAGCAGCCGGTGCATTCGCCTGTCGGTGAACCCCTCCTTTTCCAGATGGCGCACCGTGTTGATCAGATAATCCCGATTGAGGCCGGCGCAGCCTTCCGCCTCCATGATGATCGCGGCCGCTTGCTCGATTTGGAGGTGACCCGCGAACTGGGGGTGTTCCGGATCCGCGACGAAGGTGTAGACGGATGCGGCGCCGTCGGCCGAATGCGCCAGCAGAACACGCGGCTGGTAGGCGTAGGTCACCAGTTCGCGTTCGTCGAGATAGGCTTTGACGTTTTCCTTGTCGGCGGCGGCGACGCGAAACACCAGCCCCCGGCACGACCCGCCGCGCGCCAGCCCGAGAACCAGGCCCGGATTTTCCGGCGTGCCGCGGTAATGGTGGGAGTAGACGCAGAAATCCCGATGATAGCCATAGATCAATGCCGGGTAGGCGTCGATGTACGTGAACCCCGGCCGCCACATGAGCGAGCCATAAGCGAAAACCCGGAAGTCGTCGGTTGTGTCGGGCATTCTCGCTCCGTCACGGTTTCGGGGGCGGGGTTGGGGTCGGCGCCGTTGCGGGCGCGGTATCGCCGGTGTCGAGCGCATGCCACAGATCGAGGACTGCGCCGGTCAGCTTGAGGCCCGTTTCCGTCGCCTCCTGGCCGACGGGGGTGAGGCCCGCCCGGCGCAGCTCGATGATGTTTTGCTCTCCGCCGCCGCGCACCAGGATGTTGAGGTCCGGAAAGGCGTGGCGGTGCAGGGCGGCGAGACCCTCGGCGACACCGCTGGTATCGGTTGCCACCACCACCGCCAGCGCCTCATCCGCCCGCAAGCCGCGCAACACCTCCGGGCGCGTGGCGTCGCCGTAGTACACCGGTTCACCGAGGGAGCGCCCTTCGCGAATGCGCTCCGGTGACAGGTCGAGAACGACGTAGGGAACGCCGTACGCCTTGAGCATTCGGGCAACGATCCGCCCGATCTCGTCGAAACCGACGATGATGACGTGGTGCCGCGTATCGAATGTTTCTCCCAACAGCTCGGCGCTCGGATATCCTGCCTTGCCGCTCAGGTGGGTTTCCAGAAGGCGCACCGAGGCCGCCGCGAGGGGGGTGACGATCATGGTCACGGTGACCACGGCGGTCAGCAGCTTGGCCAGGGGCCAGTCCATGATGCCCGAGAACGCCGCCGTTCCAAAAAGGATGAAGGCGAATTCGCCGCCCTGGGACAGGACACCGCCGAGGCGCAGACTGCGGGCCGTCGTATGGCCGGAAACGCGCGCCAGGATCGCCAGTACCAAGGCCTTGCCCGTGATCAGTCCTGCCGCCAGCAACGCGATAGTGACGAACTCGCGCAAGATGAGCGTGACATCGAGGATCATGCCCACGGTCATGAAAAACAGACCGAGGAGGAGGCCCCGGAACGGCTCTACATCCGCGGCTACCTGGTGCCGGTATTCGGTCTCGCCGAGGAGCATGCCCGCCAGGAAACCGCCGAAGGCGAGCGAGAGCCCGATGTGTTCGGTTCCCCAACTGGTCCCGAGCGAGACCAGCAAGGCCATGCCGACGAACAACTCCGGGCTCTTGGCGCCGGCGACGACTCGAAACAGTGGACGAACAACGACCCGGCCGACGATGATGATGGCCGCGATGGCGGCCGCCGCCTTCACCACCGCAAGAAGAAGCGAGATCGTTAGCGGTCCGCCGTTCTTACCCAATGTCTCGACCAGGACCAGGAGGGGGCCGACGGCCAAGTCCTGGATCAGTAAGATGGCGACCGCCGTTCGTCCCAATGTGCTTGTCAGCTTGCCGAGATCGGACAGGATCGGCAGCACCAAGGCCGTGGAGGACAGCGCCAGCCCGCCGCCGATGATCGCCGCTTCCGGCCAATCCGACCCTGCGGCACGGGCGATGCCGAAAACGGCCAAGGCCGTCACCAGGACTTGCGAGACCCCGAGTGCGTAAACGCGCCGGCTGATCACCTTGAGGCGGGGCAGCGTGAACTCAAGGCCAATGGTGAACAGCAGAAAAACGACGCCGAGTTCGGCGAGGCCTTGTATGGCCTCCACATTCTTGATCACGGCGAACCCGCCCGGCCCAAGAACAAATCCGGCGAACAGGTAACCGAGGATGGAGCTCAAGCGCAGCCGTTCGAACAGCGGCACACAGACCACGGCCGCGCCGAGGATGATGAGAACGCTTCCGAGGTACGAGTGTGCCATCGCCGGTGTGTCCGCAAGCGCGTTGTTGTTGTCGCTTTAAAAAAATCGCCGCTACCGCAACGGGCTGCAGGTTATGCGGAACCCACGATCAACGGCAATGACCTTGCCGCCTGTGTCGGTGATGGAATCGGTGGAGGCGCGCCATCGATATGGACCGCCGGACATCGTCGATGGAAAACCCTGAAGGAAGTCAGATGGCTTGAAGAGGAGTAGTCGAAAGAAACCGCGCCACGCGTCGAGGAGCAAGTGTGCAGAAAAATAACTATTAAAAACATATGGTTCAACGAAAATATTCTAGTCGGACGTAAGCAACCGGATCGCCGCGTTGGCGAGAAAAGCGTTCCGATGGTTGCAGGTGCGAACAAGGTCGCCGATAATGCGGTGACCAGAGGAGAATTGTCTCCATTTTAAATGGGAGAGATGTGATGTTGCGCAAGGCTTTGGCCGCGATCGGAATAGCGGTCGCCGTATCCATGTCGTTTGCCAGTGCGCCCTCGATCGCAGGCGATGCCGCCGCCGGCGAGGACGTTTTCAAGAAAAAGTGCAAGAGCTGTCACGACCTTGAAAAGGACAAGACGGGCCCGGCGCTTGGTGGTGTCGTTGGTCGAAAGGCCGGTTCGGCGGAATTCAAGCGGTACAAGGGTCTCGTGGACGCTGATTTCGAGTGGACGCCGGAATTGCTTGACGAGTGGATCAAGGATCCAAAGGCCTTCGTTGAGGCACATACCCAGAACAAAAGCACGTCGATGACTTTCAAGCTGGCAGACGATGGGCAACGCGCCGATGTCATCGAATATCTGAAGACAGCGAAGTAACCGACAACAGTGGCGGCCGCCGGCGAGGTGATGCCGACATGCGGCGGCAGATGGGCGGTGACGGTGATCACCGCCCTCACGCTTTTAGCGTTTAGCGGACACGCGAGTGCGGGTGACGTCGATCGCGGCGAGGCGCTCTACGACAAGCACTGCAAAGTCTGTCATTCCCTGATACCCGAGTACCACAAGGAAGGACCGTCCCTTCACGGCATCTATGGCAAGAAGGCCGGAACGGTGCCGTTTTTCGCCAAGTACGTGGCTCTCAAGGGGGCCGACTTCGTGTGGGACGAGGCGATGCTCGACAAGTGGCTCATGGACCCGAAGGCCTTCGGTCGGCAAAGCACCAAGATGACGCTCGCGATCTCCGATCCCCAGGATCGCGGAGATATTGTCGCCTACCTGAAATCGATGGATTGATGCTCGCGAACGGGACCCTCAATTTGCTATAATGTCTGATGGACAATTTGAGGAAGCGTGAGAGCAGGAATCGCAAAGCATGAATAAAGTGCTTGAATCAAAATTGCGGCGTTTTCGGGCTAGGCGGCGGCTCTATCGACTGAAGCATCCAGCTCGTCGCAAGCTAACCGACGCGGATCTGGACCATGTTCTCGAGGGCCATGAAGTCTGGGTTGGCTCCGGCTGGGAAATGGGAAAACGGGCCGACCTGCACCGTGTCGCCCTCGGCCGCGTCGATCTGCATGGCGCCCTGTTGCAGGAGGCTGACTTACATGGCGCCGACCTTCACCGGGCCGATCTCAGGGACGCCGACCTGGAAGGCGCCGATTTGCATCGCGCCGATTTAACCCGCGCCAAGATGCATGGCGCCGAACTGCGCTGGGCCGACCTGCATGAGGCAGACCTTCATGGCGCGGACCTTAATGGCGCGCACTTGCAGGAGGCGGACCTGCATCGTGCCAATCTGCGGGGCGCGAATCTGTTCGAGGCCGAACTCAAGGACGCGAACCTGTGCGGCGCCAACCTCGTCGGCGTGCGCGGTTTGACGCGGGAGCAATTGCGGGGCAGCAGCGTCGACGACAAAACCCGGTTGCCTCGCGGTCTCGGTGGACAGTCGGACGCCAAATTGGAAGCGTGACGGGCGCTTGGCGTCAAGCAACCGAAGCAGTTACCCCGCGTCCGACAATCGACACCAGACCGGGGTGTGGTCCGAAGGCCTGTCCCAACCGCGGGGTTCGCGGTCGATGTCGGCGGTTTCCAGGCGATCGGTCGCTTGCGGCGACAGCAACAGGTGGTCGATGCGCACGCCGTGATCGGCGGTGAAGGCGCGTTGCTGATAGCTCCACCAGGTAAACCGCTGCGCGTCGCCGCCGATGGCCCGGATGGCGTCGGTAAGGCCGAGATACATGATCTTGCGAAAGGCGGCGCGCGATTCTGGCTGGCACAAGGCGTCGTCGGCAAACGCTTTCGGATCGTAGACGTCCCGATCGGTGGGAGCGACGTTGTAGTCGCCGCCAAGCACGAATGCGTCCTCGCTTTCGAGCAGGCATTGAACATGGCGGTAGAGACGCTCCATCCAGCCCAGCTTGTAGGTGAACTTGTCGGTGCCGACGGGATTGCCGTTGGGCAAGTAAATGGACGCCACCCGCAGGTCGCCGGTGAAGGCTTCGATGTAGCGGGCCTGGGTGTCCGCGTCGTCACCTGGCAGCGCGGTCGCCAGCACATCGATCGGCTGTTTCGACAGGATGGCGACGCCGTTGTAGGTCTTCTGTCCAACCGTGGCCACATTGTAGCCGAGGTCTCCGATCTCCAGCGCCGGAAAGGCCTCGTCCGCGACCTTCAATTCCTGCAGCAGGACCACATTCGGCGAGGCGGACTTGAGCCACTGCAGAAGGTGCGGCAGTCTTGCCTTGATGGAGTTGACGTTCCAGGTGGCGATGATCGGCACGGCGGCGCTCAAATCCCGTTCGAGGGTTGCCGGAGGATCGGCATACTATGCGGACACTTACGGGGCCGATCTATATGGAGAACGATGAGCCGCAACCGCATGTGGACGACGCGTTCGGATTCTTGATGGCGAAATAGGAGCCGATCAGGTCCTCCACATAATCGATCTCCGACCCATTGAGCAATTCGAGGGACATGTCGTCGATGACCACGGCGGCGCCGTCGCGTTCGAAAACACGGTCTTCATCGTTCACCTGGTCGTCGAGAACAAAACCGTATTGGAAGCCCGAGCAGCCGCCCCCCGAAACGGTGATCCGCAGCTTCAGTTGCGCGTTCCCTTCGGACTCGATGAGGGCGGCGATTCGGCCGGCGGCGCTCAAGGTTAGCTGCAAACCCGGCTTTTCGGCGATCGCGGTTTCGCTGACCATGTTTCGGACTCCTCCAATGAGAGCGATGGGAACGCGGCAATATCCCAACGTTTCCTTGAAT
>JAHCKI010000018.1 GCA_026125865.1 Rhodospirillales bacterium | reverse complement strand
TGTTGCAGGGAAGCAGCTCGAATTTTCCATCCCATGTCTGGCGGCACCGCAATGATTTGCACTAATCTTACCCCATGTGCGACGCCAAATGATGTCGTTTCTCCCGTGCTTCGCTGTTGGCGGCTGAACGATGTCGCCCTATCGCAAAGCACACAACATGTTGCGCGTCAAGGAGTTGCTTTCGAATGTCAGTCACGGACCGATCTTGGTGGCGACGGCTTCTCGTATTGCCTCCCATCGCGGTGGGTATCGCCATGCTCGCCCTACAAATCGGCGGCCGCGAGACACCCGAACAAGTGCCGGCACGGGAAATCGCGCGACCCGTGCGCGTGATTTCGGTGACCCCCGGCGACTTCGTGCCCAAGGCCGTCGGCTTTGGTTTCGCCGCGCCCGGTACCGTCTGGAACGCCACCGCCCAGGTCAGCGGTAAGGTCATCGAGCGGCACCCGGATCTGGAGCCCGGCAAGCTGTTCGACGCGCAAACCGTCATCCTGCGAATCGATCCCGTCGACTATGAGTTGGCCGTCGCGCAAATCGAGGCGTCCATCAAGAGCGTCGAGGCGGAGTTGGCTGAGTTGCGCGTGCGTGAGGACAACACCCGCGTCTCCTTGGACATCGAGCGGCGAATGGTCGCGCTCGCCGAGGATGACCGCTCCCGCAAGCAAAAACTCCTACACCGAGGCGACGTCAGCGATAGTTCCGTCGACGAGGCCGAGAAGACGGTGCTGAATGCGCGGCAGAAAGTGCAGGACCTGGAAAACCAGATCAACCTCCTGCCGACGCAACGACAGGTTTTGGAGGCGACGCTGGCCCTCAATCGCGCCAAATTGAGTGACGCCCGCCTCGACCTCGAACGAACGGTGCTCGCCCTCCCCTTTGATTCGCGAATCGCCGCGGTACACGTCGAAGAGAATCAATTCGTCAATGTCGGTACAGTGTTGGTCGAGGCCGACAGCATTGATGTCGCCGAGGTCACGGCGCAGGTGCCCATGGAACAGATGGCCACCCTGGTTCGTCGCGATACCGATCTCCGTCACTATAGCGCCGCCGAAATCGACCAGTTCGTGGACCGATTCGGCATCAAGGCGCACGTGCACCTGCGAACCGGTCAAATTGCCGCCAGTTGGGAGGCGCGAATGGACCGCATCAGCCCGGCGATCGACCCGAAGACCCGAACCGTCGGCGTCGTGGTTGCCGTCGAGGAGCCCTATCGACAAGCCGTTCCCGGCCGCAAACCGCCGCTTATGAAGAACATGTATGTTCAGGTGGATCTGATCGGTCAACCGTGGTCGGAGCGGATCGTGATTCCGCGAGTCGCGTTGCACCGAACACCGGGCGGACATCGGGTGTATGTCGCCGACGGCAACGACCGGTTGCTGATCCTCCCCGTCACGGCGGGACCGGCGCAAGGCGATCTGGTGGTGATCGAACAGGGTCTGGAGGCCGGTGAACGGGTTGTGGTTTCCGACTTGATCCCGGCTATCGATGGCATGCTGCTGACGCCAACCATGGACGACGACTTGGCTCGTCGCTTGCGTGAGGAAGCCGCCCGCCCCGCGGTGGACGAGCAACAGCCATGATCCGTTTCTTCGGCGGTCATCCGACCGCGGCGAACCTTCTGATGCTTCTGTTGATCGCGCTGGGTCTGGCCGCATTGCCGGAGCTGCGCCGCGAAACGTTTCCCGATTTCACACCCGACAAATTGCAGGTGTCCATCGCCTACCCCGGCGCCGGCGCCGAAATGGTCGAAGAGGCCATCTGTCAGCGGATCGAGGACGCGGTCGACGGTCTCGCCGAGGTGGAAGAAATTGTGTGCGACGCCAGGGAGAGCATCGCCACGGCGACCATCGAGATGGTGGCCGGTGGTGACGTCAATCGTTTCATGACCGACGTGAAGACGGAGATCGATGCGGTTGACGATTTCCCCGAGGTGACTGAAACGCCGATCATCCGCGAACTTGCGCGGACCGACATGGTGGTTTCCATCGCCGTCGCCGGTCCCATGGCGGAGCCGGACCTGAAGGTCTATGCCGAAGAGATTCGGGATCGTTTGACCCGTCTCGACGAGGTCAGTCAGGTTGACCTGCTCGGCTTCTCGGAACGGCAGATCCGCATCGAACTGGATGCGGTGGCGTTGCGCCGTTATGGACTGAGCGTCAGTGACGTCGCCTCGATCATCTCGAGCCAGAACATCGACCTTCCGTCCGGCATCATCGAGACGCGCGAGCGCGATATCCTCGTTCGCTACGCCGACGAGCGCCGCAACCCACGCGGCTTCGAGGATCTGGTGATTCTCGGTGGTGAAAGCGGCGCTGAATTGCGACTCGGCGAAATCGCCACCATCACGGATCGGTTCAAGACCGAAGAGGATCGCGTTTTCTTAGACGGTCAACGCGCAGCCGTGCTCCAGGTCAACAAGACCAAGGATCAGGACACCTTGACTGTCGTCGAGGCGGTGCGGACATTCGTATCTGCGGAACGTCGCACCGCGCCACCGGGCGTGACGTTCGAATTGACCCGCGATGTCGCATCCATCGTCGAGGATCGGCTGACCATGCTCCTCGACAACGGTGCCCTCGGTCTCGGGCTGGTTTTTATGGTGCTCTGGCTTTTTTTCTCCTTTCGATTCGCATTTTGGGTAGCCATGGGGTTGCCGGCTTCGTTCCTGGGCTCGCTTTTCGTCCTCGTGGCCATTGGCTACTCGATCAACATGCTGACGATGGTGGCGCTCCTCATCGCGATCGGCCTGATCATGGATGATTCCATCGTCATAGCGGAGAACATCGCCCACCGCATAAGCCGCGGCGAGTCTCGTCTGCACGCGGCGATCGAGGGCACCCGCGAGGTTGCCGCCGGCGTTCTGTCCTCGTTTGCCACGACGGCGTGCGTCTTCGGACCCTTGGCGTTTCTCGAAGGCGACCTGGGTAAGGTATTACGGGTCGTGCCCGTGGTGCTCATCGTCACGTTGGCCGTCAGTTTGATCGAAGCCTTCACGGTGTTGCCGCACCACATTGCGCACGGTCTCGGACGGAATCGAGAAAGCGCCTTTAGACGCCGCTTCGATACCGGCTTCGATCGAATACGAGAGAATGTCCTCGGCCGTCTCGTTGACCTCGCTGTAACGTGGAGATACCTGACCTTCGGACTGGTGACCATGGCTTTTCTGGCGTCAATCAGCCTGATCGCCGGTGGTGTCGTCAAATTCAGGGTGTTTCCCGAATTGGACGGTGATGTCATCGAAGCACGCGTCCTTCTCCCCCAAGGGACATCGCTGTCACAAACGGAAGGCGTCGTCGATCGGGTGGTAGCCGCACTTCACCGCGTCGACGCAGCCCTTTCACCGGATCAACCGGAAGGCCAATCTCTCATCCGCAACATTCTCACTCAGTACAACCGCAACGTGGATGCCTATGAATCGGGACCCCACGTGGCGACGGTCAGCGTCGATCTGTTGCACGCGGAACATCGCAATGCCCGTCTTGCCGATGTCCTCAATCTTTGGCGGCGGGAAACGGGCACCATCCCGGACGTTCTCGCCCTTGGCTTCACCGAGCCGCAGATAGGGCCGGGGGGCGTCCCGATCGAAATCCGCCTCAAGGGGCGTGACCTGGCACAACTCAAGGCGGCAGCCGAAGAGTTGAATGCCTGGCTTGCCCGTTATCCGGGTGTAACCGACCTGCAGGACGATCTCCGGCCGGGCAAACCCGAGATCCGGCTGAAATTGCGAGAAGGCGCACTGGCGCTCGGCATCAACGCCGCGACCCTGGCCGGTCAGTTGCGCGCCGCCTACCACGGAAGGACCGCCGACGAGATCCAAGTGGCGACGGAAGGATTCGAAATCGACGTGCAACTGGATCCGAGGGGTCAAGACAGCCTCGCCGACCTCGACAACTTTTCAGTGACGTTACCGAATGGCGAACAGGCGCCCTTGTCGGCGGTGGCGGTCATCGAGACGGGTCGGGGTGTCGCCAGAATCTCTCGCATCGACGGATTGCGGACGGTAACGCTGCGGGGCGACACCGACCCCGAGGTCATCAATACGAACGAGCTTCTCGCCGATACGGGCGCCCGCTTCCTCCCCCAACTGACGGAAAGTCATCCCGGCATCCAAATTTCCCTCGAAGGGCAGGCGAAGACGCAGAGAGAGACCGGTTCGTCGATGCAACGCAGATTTCTCATCGGCCTGCTCGGAGTCTTCCTGTTGTTGAGCTTTCAGTTCCGAAGCTATCTCGAACCCATCATCGTCATGTTGGCCATACCCTTCGCCGCCATCGGCGTTGTTTGGGGGCATTTGATCGTTGGCCTTGACCTTTCGATGCCGAGCGCGCTGGGAGCGGCCTCCCTCGCCGGTATCGTTGTCAATGATTCCATTCTTCTCGTGCTGTTCGTGAAGCGGAACGTGGCCGACGGTCTTGATGCGGTAACCGCAGCGACCCGTGCCAGCCGCCAGCGCTTTCGCGCCGTCCTACTCACATCGCTGACGACGATTGCCGGTCTCCTGCCGCTGCTGTTCGAGCGCAGCCTGCAGGCCCAGGTTCTCGTGCCCCTGGTTGCGTCGCTGGCGTTCGGATTGATGGCGTCGACGGTCCTTGTGCTGGTCCTGATTCCCGCCGCTTACGCCCTTCTCGATGACTTGGGACTGACCACCTCCGAAAGGGATTCGAGGGCCGAACCGTTGTCGAGCGTGGACTCAACAGTCCCGTAAGACTTTTTCACCCCTTTTTGGGCCATATTCACGCGAAATATACAATCTTGTTGCCCCCCGAAGCTCTGCCTTATTTCAGCTCCCAAAAGGGACGACACTTTTTTTTCTGTTGTTCGTGTGTGATGCAGATCACATACTATATTTTGCTCGTCGTTAGTGTCGCTCTTGACGCAGATTTGATGTACACTGCATCCAATGCGGGGAGGACGCAAATCACCATCTCAAGTTCGCGGGGCGAAATCGAATCGGTACCAAGCATGAACGGTTTGGCGTTTTCTTTCACGTTCAAACTGTTGCGTTGCGGGCATGCGAAAGGCCTGGGTCTGGCGGCAAGAATCGAAGTGCGTGATATTTACAACAGCTGATGAAAATTTGCGGACATCAACTATTAGTAGTTGATGGTGAGTTCCGGCTAGGTGTAGAGAATCACTATAGGAAGAAAAAACTATGGATGCGATCGGCAACGTGATTGGATTTCTGGATAGCCTTTCCAGAGGCGATCCGCGGGTGATGATTGACGCTGTTATAGCTTTGGTCACACTGGTTGCCGCCCTGGCGCTCGCCAGGATCTTCTTTCTCGGTTTCCGTACGGCTCGGCTACAACATCTCCGGCGGCTGCGGGTGCGTTTGCACTCTCGAATCAACAAACTTCGCGCCGACGCCGCCACCCTACGGCGCAAACTGGGTGGTGTCTCGCCGGTCGCTTTTTCTCCGGCTCCGGTTGACGCACACGGCCGTAAGTCCAAGGAAGAAATACGAATCAGTGATTCGGTGCGGTGCTTTTTCTGTGACGAGATCATGCCGGCTTCGGCACTGACCTGCCGTCATTGTGAGCGACCCAACATTAGGAAGCTTGAGGAGTTTGTCGCGGCCGAGAACGGCGCGCCGCAAAAAGTCGAAAAACAGCACGCTTGAATTTCGAGCTTAAGATTCGCGCTTAAGATTCGAACGTAAAACGTTGAGTGGGAACGGGGGACGATGCGATGTTCGGTTACGAAAACTATCGAGAGGAACTCGACCAAGCCAAGGCCGATGTAGCACGACTCAGCGGCGTCGTGGAGTGCCTCGAAACCGAGATCGGCAGCATACGCAAGGCCCTGCGTTTGCGTAAAATGGCGGCGAAGGCGGACGGAAGCTCATCCGTGTCGAAACACGCGGCCACGGTCGAGACGAAGCCGTGTCAGCATTGCGGTGAGGTGATCCGCCGGGCGGCGAAGGTGTGTAAGGTCTGCAAGCTGGCGCAACCCGAAAGCTATATGGAAATCGGCGCCGTCGAAGGCGAGATTGCCCGCCTGCGGCTGGAAGCGCGGGGCGGCCTTCTACAAACCATCCCAACCGAGGAACCCCTCACCCCTGCAGCCTAGGGCTCACCTCTGCAGTTTCAGGCTTATGGTTTAATGGGCTCCCCATAAGGTGTAGTTTTTTGGGGGTAGGTGTACCTCATCCTGAGCTTGTCGAAGGGTGAGCCACAATTGAGCTTGAGCGCTTTTCGGGCATACAACCCACACCGCGCCCCCAGTAGAGAGAAAGCCCGCAATGGCCCTACGAGAATGGTGATTGGGCGCTGGTGCGGTTTGCTTTATTCATTCCGCAATGACGGACGAACGAATCAATCTGGTCGGGCTTTCACGCGACGCCCTGGAACACCAACTGACCGCCATCGGTGAGCCGAGCTTTCGTGCACGTCAGATCTGGCACTGGATCTACCATCGTGGTGCACGCGATTTCGATGGCATGACCACCCTCGCCAAACCGCTGCGCTCACGCCTTGCCGAGCGGTTTACCATCGCCCGCCCGGAGGTCAGCCGCGAGCAAATCTCCGACGACGGTTCGCGAAAGTGGCTGCTCCGCTTCGAAGACGGCTCCGAGGCCGAAACCGTCTTCATTCCGGAGGACGATCGCGGCGCGGTGTGCGTATCGTCGCAGGTGGGGTGCACGTTGACCTGCCGCTTCTGCCATACCGGGACTCAGCGCCTCGTCCGCAACCTTGAAGCCGGTGAGATCGTCGCCCAATTGCTGACGGCCAGAGACTCCTTCGGCGAGTGGCCGACGCCGGGTGGCGAGCGGCTGTTGTCCAACATCGTGGTCATGGGCATGGGGGAACCGCTGTTCAACTACGACAACGTTGCACGCGCGCTGCGGATCATCATGGACCCCGAGGGGATCGCTATTTCCAAGCGGCGGATCACGCTTTCCACCTCCGGTGTCGTGCCCATGATCCGACGCGTGGGCGCAGAACTCGGTGTCAAACTGGCGATCAGCCTCCACGCCGTGACCGACGACCTGCGCAGCTCGCTCATGCCCATCAACCGTAAATACCCCATCGCGGCATTGATGCAGGCGTGTCGGGAGTATCCGGGCGCCGACAATGCGCGCCGGATCACCTTCGAGTATGTGATGCTGAAGGGGATCAACGATTCCCCGGCCGACGCCCGGGCGCTGGCCGACCTGGTGCGCGGTATTCCCGCCAAGTTCAATCTCATACCGTTCAACGTCTGGCCCGGCGCGCCCTATGCTTGTTCGCCGATGCCGGTCATCCGGCGTTTCGCGGCGATCCTCAACGACGCCGGTTTCACCGCGCCGATCCGGGTGCCGCGCGGCCGCGACATCATGGCGGCCTGCGGTCAGTTGCGGTCCGCCAGCGAGCGCGAGCGGCTCACCCGGCTCAAGGCGCGCCTCGCCGCCGGCATCAATGATGACCACCACCCCTCCTTGCCGACATGAGGAACAGCGCCTTTTCGATCGCGGGCTACCTCGCCCTCACTCTTTTCTGCCTGTGCTTGTTCGTACCCGGTTTGTCGACCCTGCCGCCACTCGACCGGGACGAGGCGCGGTTCGCCCAAGCCAGCAAACAAATGCTGGAAACCGGCGACTTCGTCGACATCCGTTTCCAGGACGAACCCCGCCACAAGAAACCCGTCGGCATCTACTGGCTGCAAGCGGCCGCGGTCTCCATCGTCGGTGAAGCGAAAACCACGATCTGGCCCTACCGGCTACCGTCTGTGATCGGCGCCTGGCTCGCCACGTTGCTGGTTTTCGCCGCCGGGACCCGGCTGTTCGATCGACGCACGGCCCTGCTCGGTGCCGGCCTGACGGCCGGCTCCCTGCTGCTCATTCTTGAAGCGCACCAAGCCAAGACCGATGCCGTGCTGTTGGCGACGATCGTCGCCTCCCAGGCGGTGCTCGCGCGCCTCTACATGCGCGGGCGCGGTGGAGAAGCCGACGCCGAAGAACAAACGAACGCGGACCCCGCGCCGCTTGGCCTCGCCGCCGTCATCGCCTTCTGGGCGGCGCAAGGATTGGCGATCCTGGTCAAGGGCCCCATCGCACCGATGGTCATAGCCCTTACCGTCATCGCCCTGGTTGTCGCCGACCGCGACTGGCGCTGGCTCAGGGGACTGCGGCCGAAGCTAGGTGTCCCCCTCGCCCTCGCCATCGCCTTGCCGTGGGGCATCGCCGTATGGTTCGCCACCGACGGCGCCTTCTATACCGGTTCGGTCGGGGCGGATTTGCTGTCAAAGGTGGCGTCCGGCCAAGAGTCCCACGGCGCATGGCCAGGCTATCATGCATTGCTGATGCTGGCGTTCTTCTGGCCGGGATCGCTGTATGCGTGGCCGGCCTTGGTGCACGCTTGGCGTTCGCGGACGACCCCGGGGGTGCGTTTCTGTCTAGCCTGGCTGGTTCCCGCGTGGCTCGTCTTCGAACTGACCCCCACCAAGCTGCCCCACTATGTGCTTCCCCTGTATCCGGCCCTGGCGATGTTGACGGCCTACGCGGTGCGGGGAACGGCGATCGGGATCATCACCCGTTTGGATGCCACGTGGGTCAAAGCGCTCCATGGGCTATGGGCCGCCCTCGCCCTGGTCCTCGGTGTCGCCGCGCTGGCACTGCCCATGGTGTTGGGCGGCGGGTTCACCGCCTGGTCCATCATCCCCTTCTTTGCCGCGCTCGCGGCCGTCGTCGTCACCCTGCGCCTGGCGTGGCGCGGTCGCGCGCCGGCGGCGGCCGTATCCGCCTTGCTGCTGGGCGGTGCGTTGATCGCAACCACCCTGGAATGGGTGATGCCGCGCCTCTCCGCCCTGTGGCTCAGCCGCGAGGCCGCCGCCATCGTCGAGACCGCCGTGCCTGACCGTGTCGGCGCCGTGGCCACCGCCGGCTTCAGCGAGCCAAGTCTGGTGTTTCTACTGGGCACCGACACCCGCTTCACCGACGGCGCCGACGCCGCCCGCCACCTCGCCGCCACCCCCGGCGCCGTCGCCATTGTCAGTGATCGCCATGAAGAGGCGTTCCGCGCCACCGCCACCGAACTGGCACTGAGCCTCAAAGAATTGGGCTCGACGGCGGGCATCAACTACTCCAAAGGCGATCGCCTACGCCTTTCGGCCTTCCAAGGCGGACGCTGAACCCGGCAACGGAAACGGCAACGCTCCCGTCGTTACAGCAAGCCCAAGCGTTTGAAGCTCGATTGGCCCTTGCGGGAAACGATGACGTGGTCGTGCAGCACGACACCGACACCCTCCAAAGCCTTTTTGACGACCCGGGTCATTTGGATATCGCCGTCGGAGGGTTTGGGATGATTGCTGGGATGGTTGTGGACCATGATCAGCGCCGAGGCATCGAGAGCCAGCGCCCGCTTGACCACTTCGCGCGGATACACCGGCGTATGGTCGATGGAGCCGGTGTGCTGTACCTCGTCGGCGATCAGTACGTTGCGGCGGTCCAGGAACAGAATGCGGGACTGCTCCACCTTGGCGTGAGCCATGGAGGCGCGCAGATAGTCGATCAGCTTGTCCCAACTGGTCAACACCGGCGCGTTTTCCACCTCCTCGCGGATGATGCGCTGGGAGAAGGCGCGCACCGTCTTGAATAGTGCGATGGTGTGGTGGTTGATCTGTTCGTGCGCCGCGAGGCGCTCGGGCGATGCGTTGATGACGCCCCCCAGACTGCCGAACTCCTTGAGCAATTCCTTGGCCAGCGGCTTGGTGTCGATGCGCTGGATGGAGAAAAACAGCAACAACTCCAATAGCTCGTAGTCGGGCAGTGCCTCGTCCGCATCGCCGAGAAACCGATCCCGCAGCCGTTGCCGATGCCCCCAGTAATGGGGGCGATTGGTTTGGGTGAGGACCGCCTGACCCTGGCTGTCGGAAAAGCCCGGCGTCATAGGTGCGCCGTTCAGCCGTTCCACGATCCGGGGCCGGGGGTCCGATTTCTGGAACACCCAGTGCTGGCGTATGCGATCCCAGTCGCCGCCAAGCTCGCGCATCAAATGGCGATGGGGATGGGTATCGCCCTCCACCGTGAAGATACTTTCGCCGGATGGTGTCACGCGCTCCGTCACATTGAGACCGATCGTGGTCAGCGGCGCGTCGAATTCGTTGGGGCCCGTTAACATGTTCACCTGATTTCCATCAACGCATCACGTCGTACACATCACTTCCCCTAGAGCACGGTGCGATTGAGCTCAATCGCACGGTCGTGCTCTATATCATTGATTTCTAGAGCAAACCCATGCGATCAGATGACTCCATCTGATCGCATTTTGCTCTGGTTCAAGGCCGCTACCGGGGGCCAAAGGCGCGTTTCCGCGCGTCTGGCCCCCGGTCGGCCTGGACCATCTTGTGTTATTTGTCCAGGTGCATCCGTTGCGTTAACAGAGCCTTACCTTAACACACCGCACCCCATTTGGGTACACTTTTTCCGTTCACACACCGAATCTATTTCCCGCGATCTGATATACGGCGGTTCACGGCCGATGAGCACGCCCGGCAAGGCCGGGAATGGGGATCAAACTCAGGGCGAACACCGCCGTGGCGGCGACGACGATCGACGGTCCGGCCGGTGCATCCAGATACAGGGATCCATGCAACCCGAGCACCACCGCGACGGCGCCGATGACCGACGCCATGACCGCCATTCGCTCCGGCGTACCGGCAAACCGGCGCGCCGCCGCCGCTGGAATGATGAGGAGAGAGGTGATCAGCAGGATACCGATGATCTTCATGGCCAGCGAGATCACCAGCGCGATCAACAGCATGAAGGCCAGGCGCACAGCAAAGGTCGGCACGCCCTCGGCGCGCGCCAATCCCTCGTGCACCGTCAGCGCAAGCAACGGCCGCCAGATGGCCGCCATGACCGCCAAAACCACGCTGCCGCCCGTATAAATGACGACGATGTCGGTGACGGTGACGGCGAGAACGTCGCCGAACAGAAAGCCGAGCAAATCGACTCGCAGCCACGTCATGGCGCCGATGACCACCAACCCCAACGCCAGCGAGGCATGGGCGAGAATGCCGAGAAGGGTGTCGCTGGCCAGCCAATCGCGGCCTTGCAGCGCCACCAGCAACAACGCCACCGCCACCGTGACCGCCGTTACCCCGAGGATGGGATTGACATCCACGATGAGGCCGAGGGCCACGCCCAACAGGGCCGAATGGGCCATGGTGCCGCCGAAGAACGCCATCCGCCGCCAGACGATGAAACACCCGAGCGGCCCGGCCAGCAGCGCTACGCCGACGCCGGCCACCATGGCCCGAACGAAGAAGTCGTCAAGCATCGCGGCCGCCGTCGTGGGTGTGATCGTGGTCGTGGGTGTGCCGGTGGTCGTGGGTGCGACTATGGGTGTGATCATGGGTATGGCCGGGATCGCGTTCCCCGATGGGAACGACGTCGCCGGAGACGTCATGGGCGTGGTCGTGGTGATGGGTGTAGACGGCGAAGGCGCCGGCCGCCTTGCGCCCGAACAGCCGCTCGTATTCGGGGTGACGGCTGACCGTTTCCGGCTCCCCAGCGCAGCACACATGCCGGTTGAGGCACACCACCTGGTCGGTCGCCGCCATCACCACGTGCAGGTCGTGGGACACCATCAGCACGCCGCAACCGCGCCGCCGGCGGATGTCGCTGATCAGCTCGTAAAGAGCCGCTTCTCCCGCAAAATCAACGCCTTGCACCGGCTCGTCGAGCACCAGCAGATCGGGATCGCGCACCAGGGCGCGCGCCATCAGGACCCGCTGCAACTCGCCGCCGGAGAGGGCCTGCACCGGCGCATCGATGAGCCCGCCGACGCCGGTTTCCTCCAACGCCTTCAGCACGGCGGCGCGCGGTCGGCGGATTGTCAGCGTCATCAACCGGGCGACCGACAGCGGCAGAACCGGATCGATCGGCATCCGTTGCGGCACATAGCCGATGGACAACCCCGGCCGCCGCCGCACCAATCCGGTCACCGGTTCGATGAGGCCGAGCACGACCTTGACGAGCGTCGTCTTGCCGGCGCCGTTGGGACCGATGATGGTGACGATCTCGCCCGGCGCCACGGTGAGGCCGACGCCTTCCAGGATCCCGTGGCCGCCGAGCGTCACCCCGATCCCGCGCGCTTCCAACAGCGGCTCGGCGTCGCCGCCCCGCTGCGCGACATCGCCTGTCTTGGACATCCGCACGTGCAATGGTTCTCCCGGCACTGAACTCGGCAACAGTAACATGAACGCGGAGACAAGAAATGACTCTCGGCCGCGGGACAGGGCTATCGCGTAGGACTTTGGCGCACTTCTTTGCATCTGATAACTAACCGGCGAATACAAAGGACAGAATATCGCCTCAATTTGTCCACAAATGAGCTAGATTGTACACGGTTTATACCTGTTTTGTATCGCGTGTTTTTGTCCTATCACCTTGAAAATAAAGCGTTTGTGTCATTTTCAACGCTCAAAATGTATGATTTTGTGTGCAAATGTATGCAAAAATGCCCGTAACACTTTGATTCCAAACAATTCTACTGAAGATGGAAATGGTACCATACGCTTTCTCGTTTTTCGTCACGTCACCCCGATGGGAACATGAGTGGTACATAGCCCCCGCTCCCGACCGATGCAAGCGGCGGGAGACACGTTGCCAACCACTGTACGGTTCCGGAAAATCCCTTGATTGCGGTCGTTGCCGCCATGGCGAGGCGCCGCGGCAATCCATTGGCGACGCGCGTGAAAATTGGCGGACTTCCGATCCGCATGCGGCTCGTGAGGCAATGGTGTCAGAAATTGATTTTCTCTTTCCTGCCCCGTACTGATCCCAGCGCTCGTACACAAAAACATGGCCACACGTTTCCGACGATCTCTTCATGATCACACCTCGCATGAAGGATCGAGGGCTTTTGCCGACATCGTCAGAAATGGATACCCGACACCTTTGCTTCGGAACCGCCTGGACTTCATGAGTTGCGTAAGATGTCACCGGAATTTCACCGGAATTTGAAGATGCCACCGGTACTCCACCCGTACACTGAAAAAGGCCGCATGTGTCCATCAATCTCTTCATGACCACATCTCGCATGTCCGGGGCCCTGTCAAGACCGCAGCCGCCCTTGGGCGGTGGCCGCAAGGCCAGTCTTTACAGGGTCCCGGACACGCGCACACCATCGCATGAAGAATCGAGGGACTTGGCCGACATCGTCAAATACCGGCACCCGACCTCTTTCCTTCGGAATGGCCTGAACCCCGTGAGATCCGTATGATGTCCCCGATATATATGCGATATATGCCGTGAATTACGGGGACAGCTTATTGAATTACGGGGACAGCTTATTTATCTCGGCGGATGGCGGCTTGTGGATCGCCGCAGCGCTGGAATTCCGGGGACATCTTATTTATCTCGGCGAGTGGCGGCTTGTGGATCGCCGCAGCGCTGGCGCGCTTCGCGATGACGGATGGAGGTTTGGCGCTTTACTATTGCCGTCATTGCGAGCTGGCGCAGCCGGCGCGGCAATCCACCGGCGACGCGCTTGAAAACAGGCGGGTTTCCGATCCGGGTGGCGGCTTGTGGATCGCCGCAGCGCTGGCGCGCTTCGCGATGACGCGACGCCGTTGTCTAATTCCGGCTGGTTGGTCAAGCTCCCAAAGCCCAAATCTCCGCCGGGGACACGAATTCCGGGGACAGCTTATTTATCTCGGCGGGTGGCGGCTTGTGGATCGCCACAGCGCTGGCGCGCTTCGCGATGACGGATTGGAGCGTGGCTTTTTACCATTGCCGTCTTTGCGAGCCGGCGCAGCCGGCGCGGCAATCCACCGGCGACGCTCGTGAAAACAAGCGTGTTTCCGATCCGAGTGGCGCCTCGTGGATCGCCGCAGCGCTGGCGCGCTTCGCGATGACGCGACAGCGTTGCTTTGGGCGCCTTGCCTCCGGCCCTGCGCCGGTCCGGCAGGCCGCCTCCGGCGGCTAGCCCGACCGTCGCCGGGCCTCCGGCTTGCCTGGCTCACGCCTGAACTCGGGCACAGCGGAAGCCCAGGTCGTTGTTGCGGTACTCGGGCACGAACCAGTGCCGGACCGCCGACCGCACGATGCGGGCGTCGACGATCCACGACCCGCCGCGGAAAACCCGGTTCGCGCCGGTGGTTGAGTCGGCTTGATCATACAAATTGTCACACCACTCCCAGACATTGCCTGCGAAATCCTCGAGGCCAAGGCGAGCTTGGCGCCCACGCGGAAACAGTCCGACAGCCGAGGTGACTTTGAGGCCGGCCTTCGATGAGTTGCAATTGCCGTCCTCCCAGTCGTCGCCCCAGGGATACGTGAAGCCCTCCGGACCGCGAGCGGCAGCTTCCCACTCCTGTTCCGTCGGCAACCGGCCGCCGGCCCAGGAACAAAATGCTTCGGCCTCCCAAAAGCTCACCCCCACCACCGGCTGGTTGGGGGCGTTTATCTGCCGGTAATCCCAGAACCATGGTTCGGTGATATTCTCGTCTTTCCGCCACGTCCAGCCGGCCTCCGACCACCACTCCCGGACCTGATAGCCGCCGTCGTCGACGAACGCCCGGTATTGGCTGTTGGTCACCGGATAGCGGCCGAGGAGGAATGGCGCTTCGATGGTCACCATCTCTCCCGCCTCGCCGTAGGGATAATCACCGGCCGGCACCGTGACATAGGCGGCAGGATCGCGCAGGTCGGCAATGCGCGGATCACCGAGCCGCCCCAACGTGAGTGCCAGCGCCTGCCGCGCCGGCAGGTCGATCTCGTCTTCGATGGCCCGGAGGACGAGGGTGCGAAAGGTCTCCGCCTGCGGTGACCCGGCGACCGCCCATCCCTTGGCGAGGATCAGGTCGAAAGCGTCGGCGAGGACCAGGGCCGGCGCCGGGTTCGTTTTCACCGCCGCGGAGTCGAGGCCGTCGAGAAGTTGGCCGAGCATTTTCAAGATCACCGGGGGCTTCGCCGCTTCCGCCCGACCGGCGATCAGGAACGAAAGCGTCAATCGCCACTCGGGCACGGCGCTCCACTTGCGAATAAGCGTAATCGGATCCTCGCCCGACTTCAGAAGCTCTTCGGCGGCCAGGAACTCCTGGAAGCTCAAATGGTAGAATGCCGCCTGCCCGTCGCCGCGGGGGAGCAGCAGGCCCGATCGGTCCAGCAGTTCCTTCCGCCGGACCGCCGGCTCGACGCTGGCGTCCTCGGGAGACCAGCCGTCGGCCGCGATCTCCCGCAGCACGCCGTCGACCTCCAGGGCGGCGGCGACGGCCGTCGGGCTGGACCGGGGTTCGCTTTCCGTGCCCTCGTGCATGCGCCGTGCGATCGCCCGCAGCCGCGCCTCGACCCGCTCGGTCTTCTCGGAACCGCCGGGGAAACGCCGGGCCAGGACCACATCGACGATCCGGCGATAGAGCTTGTAGATGTCCCCCGGTAACCGTCCGCCGCTGTCGTAAAGGATGCAGAGGGCGGTGAGCAGCATCGGGTTGCCGACCAGCGGCGCGAGATCGGCGCGGCCGCGAATGGTGCCGATCAATCCCGAAGCCTCGTCCGGCTTGTCCAGGGTGTGGAACCAGCGTTGAACGAACAAATCCTGCAGCGGCGGCGGCAACGGCTCCAGCGGCGCGTGGTCGAGAGGTAGGCGCTGCACCCCGGCCCGCTCCACGCCGGCCGGGCGGCTGGTGAGCAGGATGCGGTTCCCCGCCCCGTGCCAAACGGGCAGCGCGTCCGCCAGCCCGCTCAGCACCAATTCGCGCGGGTACACCGTGGCACCGGCGTTTTCGCCCATCTCGGGAAGTTCGTCGAGCCCGTCCAGCAGCAGCAAAGCAGTGCCGGCCTTGAGGTGAACGGTCAGCATATCGGGGGGCAAGCCATCGGTCTTGGCCGCAACCCAGGCCTCCAGCGCGCGCTCCAGGTCCTTGCGGGTCCAGGTCTGCTCGCCCCGCCCGAAGTCCGCTTTGTGGGCGAAGTCGCGAAACAACACCAGCAGCGGCAGCCGGCCGCGTAGGCTTTTCGGCGCCGGCTCGGCGAAGTCTTTCGGTGTCGGCACCTGCGGGATCAGGTCTTCCTCGGCGATGCACTGCAGCACCGCCCATTTGCAGAAGGTGGATTTGCCGGCGCCGGCATGGGCTTCCACGTACAGCGAGGCCGTGTCCAGGCGTTGGAGCAGCGGTATGGGTTGTGGCTCCTTTTCTGTCCGACCGCGCGGCACCTTTGTTTTCTTAGTGCGCACCTGTGCCTCGGTGTGGGCGGGTGACGGCGTGACCGCCGGCACATACACATAGGTCAACGAGAACGCCCGGCTCTTGTCGCCGGGGTCCTGGCCAAGCAGGCTGACATCCGAGCAGGTGCGCCGTAGCCAAGCCACGTAATCGGGCGGGATTTCGGGGACGGTCACGGGCGGTCCGACAAGCTCGGTGATTCTTGCCAGCAACCGGTCGAACCCTGCGTGTGGCCGGCCGTCCGACCAGCCGAACAGATCGGCATAATTGCGATGACCAAAGCCGAAAGGCGGATCGACATCCTGAAGCCGGACCGGGGCCAGAACGTCACGCTTCTTTGCGTCAGCCGCCTCCTCGACCACCCTCTCCGAGTTAACGGACGCCTCGGACCACAACACGACCACGCAACGGGCGGCGCGCAGTTTTTCGGCGATGTGTTGATCGAAGCGCGGGCCGATGGGGGTTTTCCTGTCGATGAAAACTTTCCAGTCGCGTTTTTCCAACGCGGCGACGAGCCGCTCAGCCTCCGCCGAGTCCGCTCTCGCATAGGAAATGAAAATATCCGCCATGGATGCGGCCCCCTGTTTGTCGCTTCTCGCGTCCCCCGCGTTCCCTTCGGATGCCAATTTCGGCACCCGATTTAGGTATCGCGAGCGGCTAGTTTAACCCCGAATGCGGCATAG
>JAHCKI010000179.1 GCA_026125865.1 Rhodospirillales bacterium | reverse complement strand
GTATTTGTCCCGCGTCATTCTCATCCAAGTTTCCGGTAACCGGCACCATTGCCACGTTCGGCACCCAGCAAACCCATGCGATCAGGTGAGCAGACCTGATCGCATGGGCTTGCTCTAGTCACCTGATCGCGCGGTCGCGCTCTAGTGACAGCCTGCGCCGACGGGCGTCCTGGGATACCAGTTGTTCGACGTAGCGACCCTGAAACATCGAAAAACCGATCGCATGTCCGAAATCGACAGCGACGCGGCTATCCACACGGCACAACACCGCTCGCGAAGATCCGATTTCGCGAACCATGGCCGCCAGCCGCTCCCGCGCGTCAACGACCAAGGCCGGCATCCGTTGATCCCACACGATTTTGACCAAATCCACCCCGAGACCCCGAACATCGTAGAGATCGATGTCGGCACAGGTCAGACCGTCGAGGCAGATGCGCCAGCCCTTGTTCTGAACATGGTCGCGGACGAAGAGGTAGGCCTCGATGTCCGAAAAAATGTCAGGCGCCTGCAGTTCGAAAATGAAGGCGTTCGGCCGCGACGCATTCAAACCGTTCTCGAACTTCCGGAACTCTTCCGAAATCAATGTCGAGATGTTGATGTTGATGCTGATATCGCGGGTGTTGCCAGCTTGCTCGGGCATGGACAACAGGCTCAAGACTCGTTGATCCAGCGTCTTGGTCAGGTGCCGAAACAACCAGGGATTGGCGGTAAAGTCCGCCCCGGGAAGGACCGCGTCACGTAGGTCAGAAATCGAAATATAGAGCTCGCGAAACCGAGGCGCTGGTGACTGTTGCCCGTTGAGGACGCAAACGGTCTGCTGGTGCGCCAAGCTGGACAAGTCAGTCTGGGCCAGGGCCGCTTCGATCTTGGCGAGGACATCCGGTGTCAATGCTTCACCACGAAGCTGCCTGTCTCTGATTCGCTCTCGCGCGTCCGGCAGGAAGTCGGCCTCGTTCGGCTTTTCGGTCGTGTCTCGAAGCGCACTACGGATGGCATCAACAAATGGTCCGAACGCGGCATCGATGTTGTAGAGAACGGTAAATGAATCCCGTGAATCGTTGTCTTGAAAAAGCGGGTCGTCGCTAAACAGGTATCGAACGCGCCGAATCTCCTCCTCGATGATTGCGTGTGCTTCGGAACGATAAACGACCAGTACGTCGCTGCTGCCGAGAACGAAAAACTGCCCGTCACGCCGCGACAGTCGGGTTTCGAAGCCGCTGATCGCTGTGCGGACGTGGTGGCTTCGTCTGTTGTGAGGCAGGAGTCGCGAGAGACGAATGAGCACGGCGCGACGGCCCGTGCGGTGGGCCGAGAGATGCACCAGATAACTCAACAGCAACTCGTCGTCGCCCGATCTGGTGTCGTTTCTTGGTATCGTCGGCATGGTGTTTCTCAAGTCGCTGGCCGCATGCCCATGGCAACGGCAAGCCGGTCGATGAAGTAACCCTGGAAGCGATGAATGCCGAGGCTCAGCGCCCACTTCACCGCTTGTTCGGAATCGGTACGGGCGAGAATGACTTTCGCCCTGCCGGCCGCGTCCAGGATATTGCGAACCGCGTCCGTCTGCTCGTTACGGCATCGCCCGACAACGTCGGAACTCCACCAGATTTTGATGAAATCCGCCTCCAGGGCACGAATATTCAAGTATCGGGGCGTGAGGGGGCCGAGGCCGTCGATCAGCACATTATAGCCTTGAGCGTGGAGTACATCCCGCGCTTTGCGGTAGGCGTCGATATCGGTCAGCACGTCGACCAACTGTATTTCGACGACCATGCGGCCGGCATCACGATCATGGGCGACCTTGAACTTTTGGAACTCGCGCGTCGCAATCGTGCTGACGTTCAGATTGATGCTGAGAGGCACTTCGCCATCGACGAATTTGCTGCGGCGAGCGAGGCTGGCCATTAGGCGCCTATCGAGACTTTGGGTGAAATGGCGAAACAAACAGGCGTCGGAGAGAACGTCCACGTCCGGCGCCAGGCGCGCCAGGAGGTCGTTGATGGCGAAATAGGTTTCGCGGAACAAGGGAGAAGCCGTGCCCGATCGATGGATTTCGAGGGCGGTCTGTTGCCGTATGAGGTCGGAAATATGGATTTCGTGCAGTTTTCGGCCGATGGTCGCCAGCTTTTCCGCGTCGAGCGGCTGATCTCCCCCCCGTCCAAGCGGTTGGCTGAAGATGCCGGCGGATCGCGGAAGCTCCTTGGTTCCCAGGTTGCGAATAAACTCGCAAAACCGCTGGAATTCGTCGCCGGCCGAAAGATCGTACCACTTGGCCGGGCCTTCATCGCGGCCGCCGGGGCGATCGATGCCATGTCGCGGGCCAAGTTCGCCGGCGCACTCGCTCATCTTGTTCAGGGCGAGGTCGATTTCCGGCACCGGCACGTCGCGGCATATCAGAACAAGATCCCGATTGGCGAGCAGGAACACACTGGCCTCCCGGCGTTCGGCCAGGGATTCAAACGTTTGGATGAGCCGGCGTCGAGTCTGCGGCGACGACTGCGCGGTGGCGCGCGCCAAGTGAACATACACCGCGAAAACACCGGCGCGGTTGCCGGCGATCCGTCGCAACAGATCCTGAAGGCGCCTTTCCGCGCCTTGCTCCTTCGCCCCAACGCGTGTTGCTGCGATCATGTTTCCGTTCGGCGACAAACGTGTTCCTCGCTCTCGACTGCGCGTACAGGTCGCAATGCTAGTAAAAATCGGTTAAAAACCGATTTATCTTCGGAGCCTGTCGGTCAAATCAGCGGCTGCTCGCCGTGATCGCCGGGAAAGGGCGATACGTCGATCGGACAATTTGGGCCAACCCTGGTGCGGGACTGCACAAATCAGCCGACGTGAAATCTTGCTCGCTCCACCATATGTATTGAGACGGCGCGCCCATGACGTTACCCACGGGCGCCGGTACCGGCGGCGGCATGATGACCTGAGGGAAGGGTGCAAGGGTAAGTCCAAGGATGTTCGGGTGGCTAAACAGGAGATCAAGGGGGAATGGGATTGCCGCGCTCCCGGAGGAACCACGGGTTCCGGACGGCAGGCGCGTCTACTGTATCGGTGACATTCACGGTCGGGATGACCTGTTGTTTGCGCTGCACGAGCAGATCATCGCCGACACAAGCCAAAACCCGGTGGACGAGCCGATTGTCGTCTACCTGGGTGACTATGTGGACCGTGGCCCTGGCTCCTCCCAAGTCGTTGAAATGCTGCGCCGCCATCCCTTGGACGGGTTTCAGCGGGTTTGCCTCTTGGGCAACCACGAGGAAATGATGCTTCGGTTCATGGAAGGGCCGGCGGACGTCAACTGGCTGTTTAACGGCGGCGATGCTACGTTGGCCAGCTATGGTGTCGCCACCAGTTGGAGCCACTTCCAGCCTAAGGAGCTCGAATCGTTGCGCGAACGCCTGTGTTCGGCCGTACCGCAAGAACACATGGCCTTTCTCGAAAAGTTGCAGCCGTATCACATCGAAGGCGATTACATATTCGTTCACGCCGGTCTCCGGCCGGGCGTTCCTATCAAAAAGCAGAAACCGCGCGAAATGCTTTGGATCCGTGACCTGTTCCTCAAATCGACGGTGGATTTCGGGAAGCGGGTGGTGCACGGCCACACCATCACCGACGCACCCGATATCCGAACCAATAGAATCGGAATCGATACCGGCGCATTCTATTCAGGGCGTTTGACCTGTCTGGTGCTGGAAGGTGGTGAAAGCCGTTTCCTTCATACGTGATGGCATCGCGCACCATGCCGCGCCATTATAGTGAAGCCACAGTGACGTAATCGGATAGGGAGCGTGAATTCATGCGGCGAAGAGTATTTGTGAAGAGCGCGGCGGTTGGCGCGATCGGTTGCGCAGCGACCTCGGTGGTGTCGGCACCGGCAATTGCCAAAGATCGGCGCGAACTCACCATGATCATGACCTGGCCCAAGAACACACCGGGGGTGGGCGTGAATGCGGCGCGTTTCGCCGATAACGTCACGGCTCTCACCGATGGCCGCCTGACCATCAAACTCTACGGGGCCGGCGACGTCGTACCGCCGTTCGAGTCTCTCGACGCGGTCTCCTCCGGTACCGCCGACCTTTGCCATTCCACCCCCTACTATTGGGTCGGCAAGGCCAAGTCGTTCAATTATTTCACCGGCATTCCCTTTGGTCTCACGGCACAGGAATTGGCCGCGTGGATCGCCTTCGGAGGTGGCCAGGCACTGTGGGAAGAGGTGTATGCACCGTTCAACGTGCAGCCGTTCTACGCGGGATCGAGCGGCACCCAGGCCGGCGGTTGGTACCGCCGGGAGATCAAGACACCGGATGATTTCCACGGGCTCAAGTTCCGAATCGCCGGCCTCGGCGGCGAGGTCTTGCGGCGGATGGGCGCAACGCCGGTCATGATTCCACCGGGTGAAATCGCACCGGCGCTGATGAGCGGCGCTGTGGACGGCACCGATTGGATCGGCCCATGGAACGACTTGGCGTTCGGTCTCTATCGCGCCGCCAAGTACTACTACATGCCGGGCCTTTTGGAACCGGGGCCCGGTTTGGAAATCATCGTCAATAAAAAGGTCTTCGACGAACTGGCTTCCGACCTGCAAGCCGCCATCCGCGTCGCGGCAACGGCGACAGCAAACGAGACCTTGGCCGATTTCACCTTTCACAACATCGTTTCGCTCGAACCGCTTCTGAAGGAGCACGGTGTCGAGCTACGGCGGTTCAGCGATGAGATCGTCAAGGTCATGGCCAAGCACGCGGCCGAGGTCGAGGAGGAGCTTGCCCAATCGGATGCGTTGACGGCCAAGATCCATGACTCCTTCATATCGTTCCTGACCCTTGCCCGCGCCTATGCGCCCAACGCCGAAGGCGGGTATTTGGCCGCCCGCGGCCTAGAAGCATAGCGGGATCGGACGCGCATGGATTTGAGAGCGTTTTTCGATCGCGAACTGGATGAGCACGCTGCCGTTGTTGTGGCGACACGCAACGCACTCCGACACGAGTTCGAACGGCTCGTCGGTGTTTGCGTGCGCTGCCTCAACAACGGCGGCAAGATCGTTTTTTTCGGTAACGGCGGCAGCGCCGCCGATGCCCAACATCTGGCGACCGAGTTGACGGTTCAATATTCGCGGAAACGAGATCCCATCGCGGCGCTGGCGCTGACCACCGACACCTCGGCGTTGACCGCCATCGGCAACGACTTTGGTTTCGATGAGCTGTTTGCCCGCCAGGTGAGTGCCGTGTGCCGTTCCGGCGATGTTTGTATCGGCATATCCACGTCGGGACAGAGCGAAAACGTCATCCGGGGGTTGACGGCGGCACGGGCGATGGGGTGCGTCGCGGCGGCGTTCGGGGGACGCGACGGCGGACGCATGGTGGGTCTGGCCGATCCCTTCTTGATCGTGCCGTCGGCGACGACGTCCCGCATCCAGGAAATGCACATCATGCTCGGTCAAATGCTTTGCGGCGCCCTTGAAACCGAATTGGGCTTGGCATGAGCGTGCGTTCGGACCTT
>JAHCKI010000178.1 GCA_026125865.1 Rhodospirillales bacterium | reverse complement strand
GGCAGCTATGTGCCGGCTTCAAATCGTATGGAATCGCCATCCGGCTAGAGCAAAATGCGATCAGGTCGAGTCACCTGATCGCACGGGTTTGCTCTAGAAAACAATCACATAGAGCACGACCGAGCGATTAGGCTGACTGGGCCTAGTCGCACCGTGCTCTAGCGCACGACTATTCGGCAAACAGGAGGGCCGGTTGGACAGGCTTCGGCGACGCATAGTCGAAGACGATCCAGGCATGGTGGTGTTGCGCCCTGTTGGTGTCCTCGCCCATCTCGAACCACGTGATGCGTTCGGTCAGCGCGATCACCGCGACGCACGGCCCGGATGACAGCAACGCGGAGGCGCGTTTGCCGGCGATCCACTGGAAACGCACCAGCAGCGCCAACTGTCCCCGCACGCTCTCGGCCAACGACATCCCATGACGAACGAAGTTGAGCATGGCCGAGCCGGAACGCTGTTGCGCCCGGTGCGGGCCACCATCGCCATATGGGGGATTGGTGACCAGGGACCGGCATCCGTCCGGCATCTCCCGGCAGGTCAGGACATCGATCCCGGGCGTGCCGAAGCCGTGATCGGCGATATCGGTGGAAAAGACCTCATAGCCGTTGTCCTGCAGGACGCTGGACATGGCACCCGTGCCGCAACAGGGTTCCCACACCGAATCCCTGAGCGTGACATGCCGCAGCAAGGCTTCCGTCACCCACGCCGGTGTCGCGTAGAAGTCATTGGTCTTTCGGTCATAACCGGAATTGTGGATGGCGCGCCCTTTGAACATCATCTCTCCCGCTCCTCAATGGATCGCGATTGTAGCCCGTCGCCGGCCACAATGGCACAAAATGTTGTGTGATTCATAGAATTTCCTGTCAAGTATCTTGCCAAGTGACTTATCCCAATCATGTGCTGGTTTGCGGGCCGGGTGTGCGCTATTCAACCCGGTATGTGCACCGTTGTTGTTCTCTATCGGCCGGACGTTCCGTGGCCGGTGCTGCTGGCGGCCAATCGCGACGAAATGGCGAATCGCCCCTGGCAACCACCGGGGCGTCACTGGCCGCGGAACGCCGGCATCGTCGCCGGCCGCGACGAGCTTGCCCACGGCACCTGGCTCGGCCTCAACGATGACGGCGTGGTTGCCGCCGTCCTCAATCGCATCAACACGCTGGGCCCCGCGCCGGGATTTCGCAGCCGGGGCGAACTGCCGCTCATGGCGCTCGCCCATGCCGACGCCTCTGGTGCCGTCGCCGCGATTTCTGGGCTTCGGGCGTTGGACTATCGTCCGTTCAATATGGTGGTTGCGGATCGGCGCGAGGGCTATTGGCTGCACAGCGATCACGATGGGCGGGGCGACGGCGATACCGGGACCATTGCCATCGAGCGCCTGCCCGAAGGCCTTTCCATGGTCACCGCCTACAACCGCAATGACGTGAAATCTCCGCGCATGCGTCGTTACCTGCCGCAATTCGAGGGCGCGGCGATTCCCGATCCCGATGCCGGTGACTGGTCGGCCTGGACGCGGTTGCTTGGCGATCGACGCAGCGATTCCGGCGGCAGCCCCGGTGGAGCGATGACGGTGGCCACCGACACTGGCTTCGGTACCGTTAGTTCGACATTGATCGCCCTACCCGGAGAGGGAGCGGTCAGCCCCTCGCCCATATGGCTATTTGCATCGGGCCCTCCCGACCGCACGCCGTTTCACCCCGTCGATCTCCGAATCTCCCCATGACGTTGTGCTGATCGCCGGGACTTGCTATATGACGTTTATGCGGGTCGGGTAAGCACCCGCCGACATTCCTTTTGTGGTTAGGTTCGGCACCATGGCCCGTCGTAGACAAATCTTCGAAGGCAGAGCGAAGATCCTGTTTGAAGGACCGGAACCGGGTACGCTGGTTCAATACTTCAAGGACGAATCGTCCCAGGCTTCCCATAAGCGCAACGTCATCACCGGCAAGGGCGTCATCAACAATCGGATCTCCGAGTACTTGATGACCCGTCTCGGCGAGATCGGCATTCCGACCCACTTCGTGCGCCGCCTGAATATGCGCGAGCAATTGGTTCGCGAAGTCGAAATGATTCCGGTCAAGGTCATTGTCCGTAACATCGCGGCCGCCGACTTCGCGAAACGATTCGGCATCGCCGAGGGCACCGCCTTGCCGCGGTCGATCGTGGAATACCATTACAAGTCCGAAGAGTACGAAGACCCCATGGTGTCCGAAGAGCACATCACCGCCTTCGGCTGGGCGGTACCGCAGGACCTGGACGAGATCATGTCGCTGTCGTTGCGGGTCAACGACTTCCTGAGCGGACTGTTTCTAGGCATCGGCATGCGACTGGTCGATCTATCGCTGGAGTACGGCCGGCTGTGGGACGACGAGCAGATGCGGATCGTTCTCGCCGACGAGATCAGTCCCGATTCCTGCCGTCTGTGGGACATGCGCAACAGCGACCGCCTCGTTCGCGATCAAACCATGCAAGAGCTCAACAAGGCGCCGGCGGCGTATCAGGAAGTGGCCAGGCGGCTTGGCATATTGCCGGAAAGCGGTCCGACGGACCTCAAGGGCCCGGAGATCATGCAGTAGGGGTTGGGGGAACCGTGAAGGCAAAAATCCATATAACACTGAAATCCGGCGTCCTCGACCCCCAGGGTAAGGCGGTGGAACATGCCTTGGCGGCGCTGGGATTTGGCGGCGTCGACAGCGTCCGGCAAGGCAAGTATATCGAAGTGGACCTCGCGGAGAGCAATCCCGAGACGGCCCGTTCGAAGATCGACGCCATGTGTCGGCAGCTCCTCGCCAACACCGTCATCGAGAATTACGCGTTCGATCTCGTCGAATGACGGAACCGCGTTCGAACCAGACTTGCGGGGCGAGCAAAACCCAATGAAATCCGCCGTCATCGTATTTCCGGGCTCCAACTGTGACCGGGACGTGGCCGTCGCCCTTGAACAGGTCAGCGGACGTGCGCCCTTGATGGTGTGGCACAATGACACCGAGGTTCCTCCCGTCGATTTCATCGTCCTGCCCGGCGGTTTTTCTTTCGGCGACTACCTCCGCGCCGGCGCCATGGCGGCCCACTCGCCGATCATGCGCAGCGTCAAGGAGCGGGCTGCGGGCGGCACGCTGGTGCTGGGCATATGCAACGGCTTCCAGGTTTTGTGCGAGGCCGGGCTGCTTCCCGGTGTGTTGATGCACAACAGTGGTTTGCGCTTTGTCTGCCGGGACGTTCACATCCGCGTCGACAACGACCGGACCGCGTTCACCGGCCGCTACGGCAAGGGCGATGTCATTCGGGTGCCCGTGGCGCACAACGAAGGCAACTATTTCTCGGATTCCGAAACCGTCGACAGACTGGAGAGCGAAGGGCGGGTGGTGTTCCGATACTGCAGCCCCGACGGCAAGGTCGACGACGCCTCGAACCCCAATGGATCGCGGGCCGCCATCGCCGGCATCGTCAACGAACAGGGCAACGTCCTCGGCATGATGCCCCATCCGGAGCGGGTATCGGAACCGCGACTCGGCGGTACCGACGGCCGCCCCCTGTTCGAGAGCGTGATGGCGGTGTTGTCATGACTGGCGACGCCATGGCCGTCACGCCCAAAGTCGTCGCCGAGCACGGTTTGTCGCCGGCGGAATACCAACGGATTCTGGAGATCCTCGGCCGCGAACCCAATCTCACCGAGCTGGGTGTCTTTTCGGTCATGTGGAGCGAGCATTGCTCCTATAAGTCATCCAAACGCTGGCTCCGTACCCTGCCGACCAGCGCGCCGTGGGTGATCTGCGGTCCCGGTGAAAACGCCGGCATCGTCGATATCGGTGACGGACAGGCCGCCGTGTTCAAGATGGAAAGCCACAATCACCCGTCCTACATCGAGCCTTATCAGGGCGCGGCGACGGGAGTGGGCGGTATCCTGCGCGATGTGTTCACCATGGGTGCTCGGCCGGTGGCCAATCTCAATGCGCTGCGCTTCGGGCACCCCGATCACCCCAAGACCCGGCATTTGCTGGGCGGCGTCGTCGCCGGCATCGGCGGATACGGCAATTGCGTCGGCGTGCCCACCGTCGGCGGCGAATGCACCTTCCATCGCGGCTATGACGGCAACATCCTGGTCAACGCCATGACGGTCGGGATCGCCGATACCGACCGCATCTTCTATTCGGCCGCCGCCGTCGTCGGCCACCCATTGGTTTATGTGGGCGCCAAGACGGGGCGCGACGGCATCCACGGCGCCACCATGGCGTCGGCCGAGTTCTCCGACGACACCGAGGAAAAGCGCCCGACGGTGCAGGTGGGCGATCCGTTCACGGAAAAGCTCCTCATCGAAGCCTGCCTGGAACTGATGGCGACCGACAGTATCATCGCCATTCAGGACATGGGCGCGGCCGGACTGACCTCGTCGTCCTTCGAAATGGCGTCGAAAGGCGGCGTCGGCCTCGAACTGGACCTGGACCTGGTTCCCAAACGCGAAGTCGGCATGACCGCTTACGAAATCATGCTGTCTGAGAGCCAGGAACGCATGCTGATGGTGCTCAAGCCCGGGCAGGAAGCCGACGCGGAAGCCATCTTCCGGAAATGGGACCTGGATTTCGCCATCGTCGGCCGCACCACGGATACCGGCCGCATGGTCGTGCGACAGCACGGCGCGGTCGTCGCCGACCTGCCCATCGATCCGTTGGCGAAATCGTCGCCGGACTACGACAGGCCCTGGACACCGACGCCGAGCCCGCACCCGGTCGATCCAGCAACGGTGTCACCCCTCGACGACCCCATCGCGGCGCTCAAGACGTTGCTCTCTTGTCCCGATTTGGCCAGCAAGCGCTGGATCTGGGAGCAATACGACCACATGGTCATGGCGGATACGGTCTTGCGCCCGGGCGGTGACGCAGCCGTGGTCCGTGTTCACGGCACCAACAAGGGCCTCGCCGTCGCCACCGATTGTACGCCGAGGTACTGCTACGCCGACCCGGTCATGGGCGGCCGTCAGGCGGTGGCGGAGAACTGGCGCAATCTGACGGCGGTCGGCGCCCGGCCGTTGGCCATCACAGACTGCCTCAACTTCGGCAACCCGGAGAAACCCGAGATCATGGGGCAGTTCGCGGGGTGCATCACCGGCATGGCGGAGGCCTGCACGGCGCTCGACTACCCCGTCGTCTCGGGCAACGTCTCCTTCTACAACGAAACCGACGGGGCGGCCATTCCACCGACCCCGTCCGTCGGCGGTGTCGGTCTCGCCGTCAATCTGGATCGTATCGCGACGATGGCCCTGCACGCCCCGAACGCGGCGCTGATCCTCATCGGACCGTCCGGCGACGCGAAGGTCACTGGCTGGCTGGGGCAATCCCTCTACCTGCGCGAGATAGAGGGGCGTCACGAAGGGGCGCCGCCGCCGGTGGACCTGGAGCAGGAGCGGCGACCCGGTGATTTCGTGCGCGGGTTGGTCGAAGACGGGCGTGTGACCACGTGCCACGACATTTCCGACGGCGGCTTGCTGGTCGCCATCGCGGAAATGGCGCTGGCCGGCGGGATCGGCGTCACCA
>JAHCKI010000177.1 GCA_026125865.1 Rhodospirillales bacterium | reverse complement strand
CAGTGGTGGGCGTGGCGCATCCAGTGCTCCGGCGTCCGTACCATGAGCCGATTTTCGACATCGAGCGGTGTCTTGCCGGGGGCAAGGCCGGTGCGATTGGCGACGCGAAATACATGGGTATCCACGGCGATGGTGGAGATGCCGAATGCGACGTTGAGCACCACGTTGGCGGTCTTGCGACCGACCCCCGGCAGCTTTTGCAGCTCTTCGCGATCGCGCGGCACCCGGCCGCCATGGTCTTCGACAAGCCGCCGGCTCAAAGCGACGACATTTCGCGCCTTTGAATTGAACAAACCGATCGACTTGATGTGATCGCGCACGCCGTCCTCACCGAGGGCCAGTATTTTCTCCGGGGTATCGGCGACGGCAAAAAGCGCCGGCGTAACCTTGTTGACGGAGACATCGGTCGCCTGCGCCGACAAGACAACGGCGATGAGCAGCGTAAACGGATCGACGAAATCGAGTTCGCTCTTCGGTTCCGGATTTGTCGCCGCCAACCGGCTGTAAAACGTATCGATGTCGGCCGTTTTCAAGGATGGGTTCCCTCTCGTCATATGGAAATCACCAGCGCCTGCTAAAGCAAATTCCCGTCGATTGGAATCCCTTTCGAACCGCCTGGTTTTTTGGTCTTTTCGAGCCGGCGAAGTCGGCGTGGCAATCCAGAGGTGACCGAGTTGATCACGAATTCGACTTACGTCAAGATCGAACCCTTTTCTTTCGTCGGAATGCGTATCACTATCAAATATGGGAAAAGGACAGATCCGCACCGATGAACACGCCATCCGACGGAACCGTGGTTTACAGTGCTGTGCTTCGTCCCCATCACAGCATCGATGAAAGCACCACGCTCGCGGTGGCGGTTGCAGTCGCCACCGTCATGTTCGTCGTCGGCATCGCCTTTATTGTCGCGGGAGCGTGGCCGGTAACGCCGTTTCTTGGCTTGGAGTCCCTGCTGCTCCTTGGCGCCTTTCACTTGAATCGCCGCGCCGGCTTCGCCTACGAAGCCATCAACCTCACGGCGCGGGCGCTGACGGTGCGCCGGGTCGATTTCTGGGGCAATGAATCCGATTTTTCGTTTCCGCCCTATTGGCTTCAGGTCAATATCGACGAGCCGCCCAACCGCAAAAGCCCGTTGGAGCTGCGCTCGCACGGGACATCGCTGATCATCGGGAGTTTTTTGCTTCCGGAGGAACGCCTGCAATTGGCGTACGCCTTGCGGCGCGAATTACACCGCCTGAACCAGTCCGGACGATAACCTAATCCAAGCCCAATACTTGGCGCATTGAATAGAGGCCCGGTTGCCGCCCCTTGGTCCAAAGAGCGGCGCGGAGGGCGCCGCGGGCGAATACGGTGCGGGACGTGGCTCGATGGCTGATTTCGATGCGTTCGCCTTCGCCGGCGAAGATGACCGTATGCTCGCCCACCACATCGCCGCCGCGCAGGGTTGCGAAGCCGATATCGCCGCGACGACGGCTGCCGATCTGACCGTCCCTAACCCGTTGCGAGACGGAGTCGAGGGCGGTGCCGCGACCGCTTGCCGCCGCATGTCCCAACGCCAACGCCGTACCCGACGGCGCATCGACCTTGTGGCGATGGTGCATCTCAACGATTTCAATATCGTAGTCGTCACCCAGGATGGCGGCTACCTGCCGTGTTAAGCCCAACAACAGATTGACGCCGACGCTCATATTGGCCGCCTGCACCACCGGCACCACCTTGGCCGCCGCGGCGATCCCTTCGTTGTCGCTCGGTTGCAGTCCCGTTGTGCCAATGACCAAACTGACACCATGGCGAGCGGCGAGATCGGCGTGGAGACGCGCCAATGCCTGTACGGTGAAATCGATAACGACGTCCGAGGCTGCGAAAAGCGCGTCCGGATCGCTTCCCATTTGCGTGCCCGATGGCGCGCCGCCGGCCTGAACGGAAACATCCTCGCCAAGCAGCGGATGACCCGGCATCTCGGTTCCACCGGACAACGTCACGCCGTCCGCATCCATGACGGTCTGGACAAGCATGCGCCCCATGCGCCCCGCGCAACCGACAATCCCAATCCTCATTGTTCTCCCCTGTCCCAAAACGGCACCCGGCCATGGGTCTTCGACGGTCCGAAGAAAATTTGCCGAAAAATGTTTGACGCCGTTATTCGCGAAGATCGTCCCACAACTCCCGCACTTTCGAGAAGAACCCATGGGATTGCGGGCTGTGGGTAGCTTCGCTGCCGGCCTCGTCGAACTCCCGTAGCAACTGTTTCTGGCGATCGGTGAGATCCACCGGCGTCTCGATGATCGCTTCGATAAACATATCGCCGCGGCCGGCGGAGCGCAGCACCGGCATTCCCTTCGCCTTGAGACGGAATTGGCGGCCCGTTTGTGTTCCGGCGGGAACATTGATGCGCGCGCGCGTGCCATCCAGGGTCGGCACCTCCACGTTGCCGCCGAGGGTAGCCGTCGTCATCTGAATGGGAACACGGCAGTACACATTGGTGCCGTCGCGAACGAAAAAGCGATGCGGGGAAACGGTGACGAAGATGTACAGATCGCCTGTGGGACCACCCCGGACGCCGGCCTCGCCCTCGCCGGTCAAACGGATGCGCGTCCCATCCTCGACCCCGGCCGGGATCGAGACTTGCAGTGTCTTTTCCTTTTGCATGCGGCCGGATCCGCTGCATGTGCGGCACGGATCGCGGATCACCTGCCCTGTCCCGCCGCAGGTCGGGCACGTACGCTCGACGGTGAAAAAGCCGGACTGGCTGCGAACACGGCCGGCGCCGTGGCATGAGGGACAGGACGATGGTTGGCTGCCGCCGGCGCTGCCGCTGCCGCTGCAGGATTCGCATGTCACCGAGGTCGGCACGCGAATGGTCGCCTTCTTGCCGCTGAAGGCTTCTTCCAGCTTCACCTCCATGTTGTAGCGAAGGTCGGCACCACGGCCGCTCGATCGCCCGCTGCGACGCCCGCCGCCCATGAAGTCGCCGAACATCTCCTCGAAGATATCCGCGAAGCCCGATCCTCCAAACCCGGCGCCGCCGCCGAAACCAGGACCGAAGCCGCCTTCGCCGCCCATGCCCCCTTCGAACGCGGCGTGGCCGAAGCGGTCATACGCGGCCCGCCGCTGGCTATCCTTCAGGATCTCATAGGCCTCGTTGATTTCCTTGAACTTGTGTTCGGCTTGAGCGTCACCCGGGTTGCGGTCGGGATGGTACTGCATGGCCAGCTTGCGATAGGCTTTCTTGATGTCCTCGTTGCCGGCCTCTTTCCCGACCCCAAGGACGCTGTAGTAATCCTGCTTCGACATCTACCCGACACTCATGAGGCAACAAAACAAGACCCCGCCGACAGGGTCTTTTGGACGGCCGGCGGGGTCGATAGAAACGACGTTGGTACTCGCGGTGATCAGCCGGCTTTCTTGCCCTGTTCGGGATCAACCTCCTCGAAATCGGCATCAACGACCTTTTCATCACCGCTCTCGCCCGCGCTATCACCGCCCATTCCACCGGCGGCGGCCGCGGCTTCAGCGGCGCCCGGTTCGCCCTGACTGGCCTTGTACATGGCTTCGCCCAGCTTCATGGACGCCTGCGCGAGGGCGTTGGTCTTCTCCGTGATCGCTTCCGCGTCATCACCGTCCATCACCGATCGCAGATCCGTAATCGCTTGTTCGATCGGTTGTTTGTCGGCATCGGTAACCTTGTCGCCCATTTCGCTGATGGTTTTTTCCGTCGAGTGGATGAGCGCGTCGGCGTGGTTGCGCGCTTCCACCAGCGATTTGCGCTTCTTGTCCTCTTCGGCGTGGGATTCGGCATCCTTGACCATGCGATCGATGTCGGCGTCGTTGAGACCGCCGGACGCCTGGATGCGAATTTGTTGCTCCTTGCCGGTGGCCTTGTCCTTCGCCGAAACGTTGACGATACCGTTGGCGTCGATATCGAACGTTACCTCGACCTGCGGAATGCCGCGCGGCGCCGGCGGGATACCCACCAGGTCGAACTGGCCAAGAAGCTTGTTGTCCGCTGCCATCTCCCGCTCACCTTGGAAGACGCGAATGGTCACGGCCGTCTGGCCGTCCTCGGCCGTCGAAAAGACCTGGCTCTTGCGGGTCGGGATGGTGGTATTGCGGTCGATGAGTCGGGTGAACACACCGCCGAGCGTCTCGATCCCGAGCGACAACGGCGTCACGTCCAGAAGCAGAACGTCCTTGACCTCGCCCTTCAGAACACCGCCCTGGATGGCGGCGCCGATGGCGACCACCTCATCGGGGTTCACGCCCTTGTGGGGCTCGCGGCCGAAGAAGTTCTTCACGGCCTCCACCACCTTCGGCATGCGAGTCTGGCCGCCGACCAGGATCACTTCGTCGATTTCGTTGGACTTCAGGCCGGCGTCCTTCAACGCGGCACGGCACGGCGCGATCGTCCTTTCCACCAGATCCTCGACCAAAGCTTCCAGCTTGGCGCGCGTCAATTTGATATTGAGGTGCTTCGGTCCGGATTGATCAGCGGTAATGAACGGTAAGTTGACTTCCGTCTGCATCGTGCTGGAAAGCTCGACCTTGGCCTTTTCTCCAGCCTCCTTGAGGCGCTGCAGGGCCAGCTTGTCCTTGCGCAAGTCGATGCCTTGTTCCTTTTTGAACTCGTCCGCAAGGTAGTCGATGATCCGTTGGTCGAAGTCCTCGCCACCGAGGAAGGTATCGCCGTTCGTCGACTTGACCTCGAACACGCCCTCGCCGATTTCGAGGATCGAGATGTCGAAGGTGCCGCCGCCCAGGTCGTACACGGCGATGGTGCCGGCGTTCTTCTTTTCGAGGCCATAGGCGAGCGCCGCCGCCGTCGGCTCGTTGATGATGCGAAGCACCTCGAGGCCGGCGATCTTGCCGGCGTCTTTCGTCGCTTGCCGTTGCGAATCGTTGAAATAGGCCGGCACCGTGATGACCGCCTGGCTCACCTCTTCGCCGAGATAGCTCTCCGCCGTCTCCTTCATCTTTTGCAGGATGAAGGCGCTGATCTGGCTTGGGCTGTATGCCTTGCTCTGGGCTTCCACCCAAGCGTCGCCATTGTCGGCATTGACGATTTTGTACGGGACCAGGCCCTTGTCTTTTTCCGTCAGCGGATCTTTGAAGCGGCGGCCAATGAGCCGCTTGATGGCGAAAATCGTGTTTTCCGGGTTGGTTACCGCCTGCCGTTTCGCCGGCTGGCCCACAAGCCGCTCCCCGGAGTCGGCGAAGGCCACCATGGACGGTGTCGTCCTGGCTCCCTCCGCGTTTTCGATGACCTTCGCGTCCTGGCCGTCCATCACCGCGACACAGGAGTTCGTAGTACCCAAATCAATGCCGATAACTTTTCCCATGATTCACCTCATTTCCGGCAGAACCGTCGCGGCCCATGGTGGCACCACGCGGATCTCCTCACTGCTAATACCCAAAAGAAATCCAAGATTGGCGTTTGCCTGGCGATATATATGCGGGCGACTCGGGTGACGCAACCGCTCCCGGACTGTTAAAGAAAGCCAAATCTGGGAGGATCAGGGTGCCGTCTCGGCGGAAGCCACGGGTTTTTCCGGCAAAGCGAACATTTGGCCCGGATAAATCAGGTCCG
>JAHCKI010000176.1 GCA_026125865.1 Rhodospirillales bacterium | reverse complement strand
CGCAGCAGGGTCTGTACGAATACGACGCGGTGGCGCGCCTTCGGGATTCCCAGCTCGGCGACTCCCGCGTGCACGACATCGCCAACTACATCGTCCGCGGCAAATTGTGGGAGGCGTTCGAGACGGATCAGCGGCCGGTGCTGCTCATCGACGAGATCGACAAGGCCGACATCGAGTTCCCCAACGACCTGTTGCTCGAACTGGACCGCATGGAGTTCCATGTCTACGAGACCAAGGAGACCATCGTCGCCCGCCACCGGCCGATCGTCATCATCACCTCCAACAACGAAAAGGAACTTCCGGACGCATTCCTGCGTCGGTGCTTTTTCCACTACATCCGCTTTCCCGATCACGACACCATGCTGGATATCGTCGAGGTCCACTTCCCCGGCATTCAGAAACGCCTGGTGCGTGAGGCCTTGAACGCGTTCTTCGAGGTTCGCGACGTACCGGGGTTGAAAAAGAAGCCGTCCACATCGGAGTTGCTGGACTGGATCAAGCTGTTGCTGGTCGAAGACATCCCGCCGGAAGCCCTGCGCTCCAAGGACAGCAAGCAGGTCATCCCGCCCCTTTACGGCGCGCTCCTGAAAAACGAACAAGACATCCACCTGTTCGAGCGCCTCGCCTTCCTGGCGCGCCGGGAAGGGCGTTAGCAATTGCGGACACAGTAAATGTTCGTCGACTTCTTTCTTGAACTAAAAAAAGCCAAGTTGCCGGTCAGTTTGCGTGAGTATCTCACCTTGATCGAGGCCATGGATACCGGGCTCGCCGATTACAGTGTGGACGACTTCTACTACCTGTCGCGATCCTGTCTGGTGAAGGACGAGACCAACCTGGACAAGTTCGACCGGGTGTTCGGCAAGGTGTTCAAGGCCCTGGAACCGCCGGCCGAGGGCGAGACCCACGAGGTTCCGGAGGAATGGCTGCGAAAGCTGGTCGAGCGAACGCTCAGCGAGGAAGAAAAGGCGCAGATCCAGGCCCTCGGCGGCTGGGACAAACTGATGGAAACCCTCAAGAAACGCCTCGCCGAGCAGAAGGAGCGCCACCAGGGCGGCTCGAAATGGATCGGCACCGCCGGCACTTCGCCTTTCGGCGCCTGGGGCTATAATCCCGAGGGCGTACGCATCGGTCAGAACCAGAACCGGAACTTTCGTGCCGTCAAGGTGTGGGACCGCCGCGAATTCAAGAACCTGGACTCGTCGGTGGAGTTGGGTACGCGCAACATCAAGGTGGCGTTGCGGCGATTGCGCCGCTTCGCTCGCCAGGGGGCGGCGACGGAACTGGACCTGCCGGAGACCATATCGGCGACAGCCCGCCGGGCCTATCTCGACCTGCGCCTGCGCCCCGAGCGCCACAACGCCGTCAAGGTGCTTCTGTTCTTCGATGTCGGCGGGTCCATGGATCCTTATGTGCAGGCTTGCGAGGAATTGTTCTCGGCCGCGCGCTCGGAGTTCAAGCACCTGGAGTATTTCTATTTCCACAATTGCCTGTACGAGAGGGTATGGCGCGACAACGGCCGCCGTCACGACGAAGGCGTCGCCACCTGGGATGTGCTGCACACCTACCCGCATGATTACAAAGTCATATTCGTCGGCGATGCGTCCATGAGCCCGTACGAGATCATGGTTCCCGGCGGCTCGGTGGAGCACTGGAACGACGAACCCGGCTTTCATTGGATGGAAAGGCTGCTCGGCGTCTATCCGCGGGCGGTATGGCTCAATCCCACCTCGGAAAGCTGGTGGACCCTGACCCAGTCGGTGCAGGTCATGCGGCAGTTGATGGCGAACCGCATGTACCCCCTCACTCTCGACGGTCTCGACCGCGCCATGCGTGAACTCAGCCGGTAGGTAGTCTCCGTTCACGAACTCTAGGCTTTTGAATTCAGCGACACTGTCAACACGTTGTACGTGTATTCGATCTATTTCTGCGCTAACATAGAGAGAAAACCAGACAAATGAGACACGTCGTTGGCCAGAAGAACCGTTGCCACCTCCATCGCCTCCGTCCTTGTAATCGTCGTCCTGGGTTCGGTGCTACTTGCACCGACCGGTTGCGTGTACATCAAGGTCCTGAAGGTTCGAAATCAAGCCGAGGAACTCTACAAGCAGGGTCGAACGGCCGAAATCATCCCCCTCGTCGAAACCGCGATGGCCGAAATGGAGGAGGATCTCGGCCCCGATCACCCGTACATGGCCGAAGCCTACAACGGCCTCGCCGTTCTCTACGCATACACCCTCAACGATTTCGCCCGCGCCAACGATTATTTCGAGCGGGCGCTGGCCATCCGCACCAAGGCCCTTGGACCGGAACACCCCGACACCATCGAGACCATCAACCTCATGGGGTTTCTCTATCAGGTGACGGGACAAATCGACCGCGCCGAGGAATCGTTCCGGCGCGCGCTGAGACTCCGCACCAAGGTGCTCGGACCCGATCATCCGGACACGGCCGATTCTCAAGTCTATTTGGCCGGACTCCTGTTAAGCCAAGGGCGTTACGCCGAAGCCGAAGAACTGCTCTTGGTCGCGGTCGACAACGAGGCCCGCGAGGTCAGCAACCGTTATCCGAGCCCGGCCGATAGCCATTCCTATCTCGGCGCCCTGTACAGCAGCCTCGGCGACCTTGATCGGTCCGAGCACTACTATCGCCAAGCCTTGGAAATCCGGGAGGCCGCCCTCGGCCCCGATCACACCATTACGGCAAGCAGCATCAACGCGTTGGCTTTCGTTTACCGCAATCGAGGCGACCTCGAAACGGCGGAGAGGTACGCCAGGCGCGCGCTCGACATCAACATGAAGAACTTTGGACCGGAGCACGGGTTTACCGGCGACAGCCTGTTGTTCGTCGGCATGCTCCGGCTCATGCAAAATGATCCGCGACAAGCCGCCGAGTTCATGCAGCGGGCGCTCGACTCCTACGAAAAGGTTCTCGGTCCCGACAACTACCGCTCCTTGTTGGCCAAACTCCACCTCGCCACACTCAATCTGACCATCGGCGACGTGGCGCGCGCCAAGGAACTGAGCGAAAGCGCCTTGTCCTCGCCGCAGCTTCACTTGCTCAGGGAATTGGAATGGAACGGGCTCGTCATATACAGCCTGGTGCTCGCACGCAGCGGCAATCTCGACGCGGCGATCATCCACGGTAAGCAGGCCGTTAATATCATTCAGGGCCTTCGCGCCGACATTTCCGGCATGGAACAAGGACTACAGCAGGGTTTCGTGTTGGAGCGGGAAACCGCTTTTCGTTTCCTGGCTTCCATGCTCGTCGAACAGGGGCGCCTGCCCGAAGCCCAGCAAGTCCTGACCATGCTCAAGGAACAGGAACGCTACGATTTCGTTCGGCGCGACGCCGGCAGAGGCGCCATCCGCACCACCACCGCCGACCTAACCCCGGCTGAAGAAACCTGGCTTGGCCGCTATGCTGAGATCAACACTCAACTGGCATCCATCGGCCGCGATTTCGAACGGTTGAAACTGCGAAAGCGACAAGGCCTTACGGACGCCGAAGAGGCGCGCATGGAACAGGTTCGCGCCGATCTCGGTGTCGCCAAACAGGCGTACCGCCGCTTCCTCGCCGAGATCGACAGCGAAATCAAGCGGGTCAGCAAGCATCGCGCCATGGAGATCGGTGAAAAGAACCTCAAGTCCCTGAAGTCGCTGCAAGGAACGTTGCGAAAATTGGGCAACGACGTCGCCCTCGTCCATTATCTGGTCACCGACGATAAAATCCATGCGATCCTGACCACCACCCGTGTCCAGATCGTCCGCACGGTCGACGTCCAACGCTCGGTCCTGAACCAACGGGTCCATGCCTTGCGTGAAGCCGTTCAGAACCCCGACGGCGACCCCTTACCGCCGGCGAAGGCGCTCTATGACCTCGTCCTGGCGCCGATCGCGCAGGACCTGAAGCAAGCAGGGGTGCGCACGTTGATGTTCTCGCTGGACGATGTTCTGCGCTACGTCCCCATGGCCGCGTTACACGACGGCGAGCGATACCTCGCCGAAGACTATCGGATCGCGCTCTTCACTGAGGCCGCCGAAAGCAAGCTGCTCGACTCGCCCTCCGATGAATGGAGACTGGCGGGATTGGGTGTCACGCGGGCGGTTGGCAATTTCTCACCCCTGCCCTCGGTCGCGGCCGAACTCGACTCCATCGTTCGAACGGACAACGCCGATGATCAGGGGGTCCTTCCCGGGGTCGTTTACCTGGACACCGCGTTCACCGAGGAGGCGGTCATCGACGTGCTCGACGCCGAGTTCCCCGTTCTGCATGTGGCCAGCCATTTCGTGTTCCGGCCGGGCACGGAACGAAACTCCTTTCTGCTATTGGGTGACGGCACCGAAATGAGCCTCGCGCACATTCTCGACCTGGATCTGGATTTCAACAGCGTCGAACTGCTGACCCTGTCGGCCTGCGAAACGGCCCTTGGCGGGTCGGGCGCCGACGGCCGGGAAATCGAGAGCTTCGGCTGGCTCGCCCAGCAGCAGGGCGCCCAGTCGGTATTGGCGACGCTGTGGCCGGTCGCGGATGAAAGCACCGCCCAGTTCATGGCCACCCTGTACGACCAACGTCAGGCCAAAGGACAGACCAAAGCCGCGGCCCTACAGGCGACCCAGATCGAATTTCTCCGCTCGGACACCTACGCCCATCCCTTCTATTGGGCGCCGTTCATCCTGATGGGCAATTGGCGATAGATTACCCTCACCCTCCCGCTGACGCGGGTCCCTCCCTCTCCCGCTTTGCGGGCGAGGGGAATCCTTTTCTCCCTCTCCCGCTTGCGGGAGAGGGTCGGGGTGAGGGCAACGGCGCCGCGCCCTTACCCGTCATCGCGACGTATCAGGGCCGCGCGAACGTGCCGTGGATGAGTGCTTGACCCAACAGACGGGCCGGTTCGTAAGATTCCGCCAATGGCCCGATTTGTTGGAACGCTTCCAAAGCCCAGCGGCCGTCATCCTCGCCCGCAAGCCAAGCCGCGGCAGCCGCCGCACGCATGTCGGCGGACATGCCCTCCGACGCCAAATCGGCGGGAGGGGCAGGCACCAGCGGCGGGTCCACCACGGTGAAGGTGCGTTTGAGCGTTTCGCCCGTGCCGTCCGCGATGTCGATGGTGTAACCACCCGTTGTCATGGCCACGTCACGCGCGTCGATGCGTCGGTGATCGAGGCCTTGTTCATCGACGACAACGTCGCCGTCCGTATTTCGAACCAGGCGAATGCCGAACGGGGGTGTGCCGCCGACCCAGGCGAGCGTCAATTGGCGATCGCCTGCCGCCATTTCGGGCAGGGGATGCCGGATCAACGGCATATCCAGCGCCGCGTCGCCACCGCCGCGAATGCGGGCGCTGACCACCGTCGTGTTCCAGTCCGCCCACGCCGTCAGCTGCGCGCCCACTTCCGCAAGCAGGCTGCCTGCCTGCGTGATTCCGGCTGCTTCCCCCACCAAACCACGGGGCGACTGGGCATGGGTGACGGTCAGTTGTTTGCCGCCGACCAGTTGAATTTTGATGACTCCATCGGGATCTCGGACGATCAACCGATCATTGCGATGAAGCGGTTTGAAGATGGCGATGGGGATAGACTTACCGTTTT
>JAHCKI010000175.1 GCA_026125865.1 Rhodospirillales bacterium | reverse complement strand
AACCGAAGGGCACGCCGCGCGGGAGTTCCTCACGCAATGGCGGGATGGCGCCATCAAGATGTTCGTCGTGTGGCGCTTGCTGCAATTGCGGCAAAACCAGCCCGACCTATTCCAAACCGGCTCCCATGTCCCCATCGATACCGACGGCGACCGCAGCCGGCACCTTTGCTGCTTCCTGCGCGCCACCGCTGGGCAGGCATTGCTCGTCGCCGTCCCGCGCCTTGCGGCGGGTTTGATGGATGCCTCCAATCCGCTGCCCATCAACGGGCAAACGTGGGATGAAAGCTCCCTCATCCTCCCGGACAACATCTACGGGCAGCGATGGCGGAATGTGTTCACCGATGAGGTGGTCGAGGCAAGGACCGACGCGGACGGCACTTTGCGCCTATCCGCCGCCGACCTTTTCGCCACCGTCCCGTTCGCCGTCTGCCTTCCCATCGCGGAGTAGGCGCCGCGGCGCTTTTCTCCTTTTGTGTGCCGCCGTTTTCGTGCGAGAAAGGCGGCCTCGCAAAGGGAGAGGGCTTGGCGCCCGCATCCCGATCCATCGAGAGTAATCACCAATACCAATGCAGCGGGGAGAGACGGCATGCAGGTAAACAAGGTTGGCGTGGTAGGAGCCGGGACCATGGGGTCCGGCATAGCACAGGCGTTCGCGGTCGCCGGTTTTGACGTGGTGATGCGCGACATATCCGAGGATTTCGTCCAGCGCGGTCTGGGTACGATCCGCAAGAGCCTTGAACGGCTGGCGTCCCGCGACAAGATCACGGTCGAGGCCAAGGACGCGGCACTGGCCCGCATTCAAACCGCGACCGCGCTGGAGCCCTTGGGCGATTGCGACCTGGTCGTCGAGGCGGCCCTGGAAGACGTGGACCTGAAGGTCAAGCTGTTCGGCGAGTTGGACACCATTTGCAAGCCCGAGGCCATCCTGGCCAGCAACACCTCGTCCATTTCGCTGACCAAGATCGCCGCCGCGACCAAGCGGCCGGGCAAGGTCATCGGCATGCATTTCTTCAATCCGGTGCCGATGATGAAGCTGGTCGAGGTCATTCGCGCCCTGCAGACCGACGACGAGGTTTGCGAAATCGTCGAGGAGGTCAGCAGCAAGGTCGGCAAGGTCCCGCACGTGGTCAAGGACTCTTACGGGTTCGTCGTCAACCGGGTGCTGATCCCGATGGTCAATGAAGGCGTCAACTGCCTCTACGAGGGCTTGGCTCAGCCGGAAGACATCGACGAAGTCATGAAACTCGGTGCCAACCACCCCATGGGGCCGCTGGCTCTCGCCGATCTGATCGGCCTCGACATCGTGCTCAACGTCATGGAAACGCTGTATCAGGGTTTCGAGGACCCGAAATATCGCCCGAGCCCGTTGTTGAAGCAGATGGTCGACGCCGGCTATCTCGGACGCAAGACCGGGCGCGGCTTCTACGATTACCAGAAAGGCTGACGGGTGTTCCCACTGGATTGACCCAAAAAAAACCTGGCGACCGTGCTCTAACCCATCGCAGTTAAGAGCACGGCCGCTAGAGCAAAATGCGATCAAGCCAAGTCAATTGGTCGCATAGGTTTGCTCTAGAAAACAATGATATAGAGCACGACCATGCGATTCGGCTGATCGAGCCTAATCGCATCGTGCTCTAGCGCCGAAAGCTCGACATGGACGTTGGACTTTTCGCCCAGTACGTCATGAACGGCCTCATGCTGGGGATGATGTACGCTTTGGTGGCAGTGGGCTTCACGCTGTTCTTCGGCGTTCTTGATGTCATCAAGTTCTCCCACGGCGACGTACTGACCGTCGGCGCCTTTACCGCGCTCGCCACATACCTGGGGCTGAGCGCCGCCGGGGTTAACTCGCCGGTCGTTCAGGTGTTGGCGATCGTCATTGTCGCCGGATGCTCCATGGCGTTGCTCGGCGCCTTGATCGCCCGCGTCCTCGTGCTTCCGCTGAAGAACGCGCCCGCCCTCAACACCCTGTTGATCACCCTGATGCTGGGCACGGTGCTTCGCGAAAGCGTCCGCCTGTTCTATCCCGAAGGCGCCAACCCGAAACCGTTCCCGTCGCTGCTGCCGTCCGACGCCCTGGTGCTGGGGAATTTCAATCTGCGTTTGGATAGCGTCCTCATGCTGGCGGCCGGCGCCGCCGTCATCGTCGGCGTCCAACTCCTATTGAATCGTACCAAGCTCGGCCTCGCCATTCGCGCCGTCGCGCAGGACGAGGAAACCGCCAAGACCATGGGCATCAACTTCACCCTCGTGGTGCTGATCACCTTCGGGATCGGCTCGGCGCTGGCGGCGATCGCCGGTATCATGAACGGCCTCTACTACAATGAAATCAACTTCGGCATGGGGCTGCTGCTCGGCGCCATCGGCTTTTCGGCGGCGATCGTCGGCGGCCTCGGCAACATCTATGGGGCCATCATCGGCGGTTTCCTGTTCGCGATGCTGCAGACGATCGGCGCCGTCGCCCTGCCCTTCGCCAGCGCCTACAAGGACGTGTTCGCGTTCGGCGCCATTATTCTGATCATGGCGTGGCGGCCGACCGGCCTTATCCAAGAAAAGATCAGCGAGCGGGTATGAGCGAGCGAGGCCCTGCGAACACCGCCGCCACCGTGCCGCACACCCGAAATCCGCTTCCGGCGCTGGCCGTCGCCGCTCTCGCAACGGCGTTCCTGATCACCCTCCTCCTGGTCGAATCGCAGGTCGGCATCGCTGCGCTCATTGCCGGCGCGGCCATCGCCACCATCGCCGCCGCCCGCCAGGGGCTGCTGACGCGCATCACGGCCGGTCTCGCGACACGGGAAGATCTCCTCGGTGCGCTGTGCGTGGCCGGCGTGCTGGTAGTTACGGTGTTCTTCCACGAAGACCATTTCGTTCTTCTGATGGTGGCCACGTTGATCCTGTTCGTCGTCGCCACCCTCGGACTCAATATCCAGTTCGGCTATACGGGCCTCATCAACTTCGCGGGCTCATCGTTTCTCGGTGTCGGCAGTTACACCGCCGCGGTCCTGACCATGCACACCGCCCTGCCCCATCTTCTTGTTCTGCTCATGGGGGGCGTCATGGCGGCGGCGATCGGTTCGTTGCTGCTGCTGCCGGTGCTGCGAACACGCGGACACTATTCCGCCGTCGTCACCATCGCATTCGCGCTTCTGTTCAAGACGTTCTTGGAGGTCAACGACATCCTGGGCGGCCCTCAGGGCCTAGCCGTCGCCGGCATGGATCTCTTCGGTTGGAGCTTCAACGACAACATCGTCATCGGCGACGATTTCGAATTGTCCTTCTACGCCAACTACGTGCTGCTGTCGCTGGCCATTCTCGTCGTCGCCTTCATCTTCGTTCGTCGCCTGGATCGCTCGTGGATCGGCCTCAATCTGGACGCCGTCCGTCTCGACGAAACGGCCGCGGCCTGTTTCGGACTCAATATCCTCCGCTGGAAAATAACCGCATTCACCCTCGGCAACTTCCTGATCGGCGTGGCCGGCGCCCTCTACGGCATGATGCTCGGGTTCATCGCGCCGGCCAATTTCACCTTCGGCGATTCCCTGATCCTCGTGTCCATTGTCCTCCTGGGCGGCCTCGGCAATGCTTGGGGACTGGTGGTCGCTACCGCTATTGTCGTCATCATTCCGGAAAAGCTTCAGGCCATCCAGGAGTACCGGTTCCTGCTGTACGCCAGCATGGTGATCTTGATCCTGCTGTTTCGCCCGCAGGGACTGATACCACGGCCGCTGCGCACCTATTTTCCGGGGTTTCGTACACGATGAGCGGGGACGCCGCGCCCCTTTTGACGGCAAGATGCCTCAGTAAGCTGTTCGGCGGGGTCGTCGCCCTGGATTCCCTGGATCTGGACGTCTTCGGCGACGACATCCTCGGCCTGATCGGCCCCAACGGCTCGGGCAAAACCACCTTCTTCAACGTGGTCACCGGCATCTACCCGGCATCGGAAGGCGAAATCCGCTTCGACGGCCGGGACATCACCAACCTGTCCACACAGGCGATCTACCGATCGGGCATCGCCCGTACGTTTCAGCGCTCGCGGCTATCGCTGCCGCTCTCCATCTTCGACAATATCATGATCGGCAACCACAAACGCCTGAACCATGGCCTGTGGTTCAACCTGGTCCGGCGCCGGGCATTTCAGGCCGAACTGGAGGAGAACGTCGCCACCGCCCGCGAGTTGGTCCGTATCTTCGACGCGCCCCTTTCCGAGCGCCTGCTCGACCCGGTGGGCGGCATCCCGATGATCGACCGCAGGCGCGTCGAAATCTGCCGCTCCCTGATCAGCAAGCCCCGCCTCCTCCTCCTCGACGAACCGTCGGCCGGCATGACCGGCGAGGAAACACGGTTGCTGATGGACGATATCCTCGAAGTGAAAAGCCGCTTCCGGGATCTGACCATCATTATCGTCGAGCACGAAATGGGTGTGATCGAGCGCATCACCAACCGTTGCGTCGTCCTCAATTTCGGTCAAAAGATCGCCGAAGGCACCTACCGCGAGGTCGCCGCCGACCGGCAGGTGCAGGAGGCCTACCTGGGAATGGAATGACGGAACATAGCGAACAAGGGCTGGTGGTGGCGGGCGTGTACACGGCCTATGACCGCGCCGATGTTCTGGAGGATGTGTCACTCTCGGCGCAACCGGGACGGATCACCTGTCTCCTCGGCTCCAACGGGTCGGGCAAGACCACCCTGATCCGCTCCATCCTGGGACTGACGGCGCCCAATCGCGGGACGATCACGTTCGAAGGGACGGCCCTCACGGGCCTCCCCACCCACAAGGTCATCGCCGCCGGTGTCGCGTGCATCCCCGAAGGACGAAAGGTATTCGCCAAACTCACGGTGGAAGAAAACCTCCGCCTTGGCGGTTATCAGGAGGCGTCGTCCGAGGCACTCACGGAGCGGCTGGCGGAGGTCTACGACACCTTCCCCCGCCTCGCCGAGCGCAAGAGCCAGTTGGCCGGCACCATGTCGGGCGGCGAGCAGGCCATGGTGTCCATCGGCCGCGGCCTGATGAGCGCCCCGCGCCTGCTGTTGATCGATGAGCCGTCGCTCGGTCTGTCGCCGCTGCTGGTCAAGGAAAACTTCGGCATCATCCGCCGCATCAACGAGCAGGGGATCACCATCTTTCTCGTCGAGCAGAACGTGCACCAGACCCTCGCCATCGCCGATTTCGGCTACGTGCTGTCGAAGGGAAGAGTGGTCGCCGCCGGCACGCCGCAAGACCTGAGCAGCTCGACGGAAGTCCACCAAGCCTATTTCGGTTGATCTCGGAGAAAGCAAATATGGGAAACTTATTCGCTTCCATTGTGCTTCCGGACGGCTCTGACGATGACGGGAGCCTTCTTTGCGAGCGCCTCACCCCGCCGGGCGGTCCTTGAAGGATGATGAACGGCATGTTCATCAAGAAGGCGCCATGCCCCCATCCGTCTTCGCGAGGCGCGTCAGCGCCGCGGCGATCCATAAACGGCCGCCGTCCGTCTTCACCGGAGTTTTTGGATTGCCGCACCGGCTCCGCCGGTTCGCAATGACGGTGGGTGGCGGTTCCGGATTAGGGGTATGTTCATCAAGAGACCATCCAAGGATAGTTGTCCGGACTCG
>JAHCKI010000174.1 GCA_026125865.1 Rhodospirillales bacterium | reverse complement strand
GGTAGCGATCGTTCCATTCGGCCCATCCCGGCGGAAATCCGCCAAGCCGGTAGCCGCCGTCGCCCACGTCCCACGGCTCGGCGATCAGTTTAACCCGCGACAACACGGGATCCTGGCGGATCGCGTCGAGGAAGCCGCAGTGGTGATCGAAGCCGCCGTGGGATTCCCGGGCGAGGGTCGTGGCCAAATCGAAGCGAAAGCCGTCGACGTGCATCTCCTCGACCCAATAGCGCAGCGAGTCCATGACGAGCTGCAGCACCCGCGGATGATGCAGGTTGAAGGCATTGCCGCAGCCGGTGAAATCCATGTAGTAGCGTTCGTTGCCAGGGACGAGACGATAGTAGGCGGCGTTGTCGATACCGCGGAACGACAGTGTCGGACCCAATTCGCTGCCTTCGGCGGTGTGGTTGTAGACGACATCGAGGATCACCTCGATGCCCGCCGCGTGATAGGCGCGGACGAACAGGCGGAACTCGTCGATATTGCGGCTGGCGAGGTAGCTGGGCTCGGGGGCGAAGAAGGTGAGCGTGTTGTACCCCCAGTAGTTGGTCAGTCCGTTCTCGACAAGGTGGCGGTCCTGCAGAAAGGCCTGCACCGGCAACAACTCGATGGCCGTGACTCCCAGATCCTGAAGGTGGCGGATGACGGCCGGTGTGTTGAGGCCGGCGAAGGTGCCGCGCAGTTTCGCGGGCACATCGGGATGGCGCATGGTCATGCCGCGGACATGCGCTTCGTAGATTACCGTTTCGTGCCAGGGATGATTGGGCGGGGCATCGTATCCCCAGTCAAAATTGTTTTCGACCACGCGGCTCTTGGGCATCCAGCGCGAATTGTTGCGCCGGCTGATGGCGAGGTCCGCTTTCGGCGCGCCGATGCGGTAGCCGAAGTGAGCGTCATCCCATCTGAGATCACCATTGAGCGCCTTGGCATAGGGATCGAGCAGCAGCTTGGACGGATTGAAGCGCAGCCCGCGCTCGGGCTGGTACGGACCATGGACGCGATAGCCGTAAAGCTGGCCGGGCCTGACATCCGGCAGATAGCCGTGCCAAACTTCGTCGGTGTATTCCGGAAGGGGGACGCGGGCGATTTCGCGGGTACCCCGTCGATCGTACAGGCACAGATCCACCCGTTCCGCTTGTTGCGAGAAAAGCGCGAAGTTGACACCGGAGCCATCCCATGTCGCGCCGCGCGGATAGGGACTGCCCGGCCATACCCTGAAAGTCGCTGCTACCATTCCTTGTGCACGCCCATAACATGGTGGAGAATTTGGTGTGGAGGTCAGTCCGCAAAGTCTTCAGTCCGGGGGCGTTTGTCAATGGGCGAACGGAAACGCAAAGGAGCCCCGACGCCATTGGCGGTCGGGGCTCCACGAAATGTCGGGTGCAGTGGCGGATATGCCACTATCCCGGTTGGTTCACGAACCGATCGTTGCTATTTGCTCGCGCCCTTGAGGTAGGTGAGCATGGTGTCCGCGTCGGAAACCTCGAAGGGGTCGGTGGGGCAGTTGTCGCCGTACTCGGGCTCGATGAACATCTTCCGGATTTCGCCATCGACGACGTACATGGAATAACGCCAGGAACGCATGCCGAATCCGAGATTGGATTTGTCGACCAGCATACCCATCTTGCGGCTGAACTCGCCGTTGCCGTCGGGCAGCAGAAATACATTCTCGGCGTCCTGCGCCTTGCCCCACTGGAACATGACAAAGGCGTCGTTGACCGAGAGACAGACAACCTTGTCTACTCCAAGCCCCTTGAAGTCGTTGTACAGTTCCTCATAGCGGGGCAAGTGGGTGGTGGAGCACGTGGGCGTGAAGGCGCCCGGCAGCGCGAACAGGACGACCTTCTTACCCTTGAAGATCTCGTCGCTGGTCAGGTCCTTCCACTCGAACGGATTGGGGCCGCCCAGGGCTTCATTGCGAACCCGGGTCTTGAAGGTCACGTTGGGGACAGTGGTTTGCATGGTCATTCCTGATCTCTCTATCTATCGCTATCTATCGCGGTTTGTTGATCCGAGGCCGGTGTGATGATCGGGCGGTGAAGGTCATCCGGCGCCGAACATCACGCGAAATATCTTAGAATTATTCTAATGTATGAGATTCTATCGGCGTGTCAAGGCCGTTTCCGATTCGAAGCGCAAACCCGACACGCGGCACGGCGAGGCACCCCCGGCAGCGCCGCACTATGCCGGACAAATCGGAAAATGAACACCGGTGGTTTTTGATAAAGGGCGATAGTTCTGCCATGCCAGGTTGAGATTGCTCTTTTGGAGTGACAACACTGATCGCATTGCACTTTTTGGTTGCGTATATGGGAGCCTTGTTGCACTGTGCGCGGCCGGGAACACACAGACAGCGTTGGAGGCGCCCATGGAAACGATCGATTTGGAACCGCGCATTGACCAACTGGTGGAGCCCATTCTGCGCGCCGGGCATATCACCGCCGCCGATGTCCAGGCGTTGCGTCGGGATGTCTTTCGGGACGGCCGCGTCGCGCGCGTGGAGGCTGAGCTGCTGTTCGATCTGAATGACCGTTGCCTGCACAAGGACGCGGCCTGGAATGATTTCTTCGTCGATACGCTGACGGATTTTTTCGTTTGGAAACAGAACCCGAGCGGCTACCTCAGCGACGACGCCGCCCGGTTTCTGATCGAGCGCGTGACGCGCGACGGGCGCGTCGATAGCGTCACCGAGCTGGAGCTTGTCATCAACATCTGCCATTGGGCGCGGCACTGTCCCGATGACGTCATTGTGCTGGCTCTGACCGAGGTCAAGAGCACGGTTCTCGGCGGCGGCGGTATCCTGTTCGGACCCGAGCGACGGCGTGCCAACGTCATCGACGAAGCCGACGTGGAAATCATTCGCCGGCTCGTCTACGCCAGTGGCGCCGGCGGCAGTCTGACCATCACACGCCGCGAGGCGGATCTGCTTTTCGATCTCAACGACGCGACCATCCAACGGGAAAACGCGGCGAGCTGGCGGGAGTTGTTCGTCACGACGATCGCCTCCCATCTGATGTTCCCGCGCGGCGCGCCGCAAGCGCCCAGCGCCGATGAAGCAAGGCGCCGTGAAGCCTGGCTGAGCGATCGTCGCGGTGTCGGGCAGGTGCTCCGAGGCATGGCCTCCTCTCTCGGGCACGGCGGCTTCAAGGAGCGATGGAAGGCGGCCGACCTGTTCGGAACCCATGCCAAGCGCGAGCAGGAGGAGCGGCTGCGCGCGCAACAATCGGAGGCCGAAGTCCGCGAAGCGATCGACGAAGCGGAAGCGGCCTGGCTGCTGCAACGCATCGACAAGGACGGTATTCTACACGACAACGAACGCGCCCTGCTCGCCTTCATCAAGGAGCGCTCCCCCAACATCCACCCCTCGCTACAACTCCTTTTCGACAAGATGGAGCAAGGGTAAGCGGACAAGAGCCCGTTTCAGTTCTGTGGGCTGGGGATCAGGGTGTCGAGGACGTTTCCGATGCCGCGCTCGATGAGGCCGACGCCGGGTACGGGTACGATCAAGGAGAGGGCGCGGGTGTTGACGCGAACGTCGGCGTCGTCGATGGGGCCACGGACGGTGAAGTCGATGGCGCTCGGCGGCTTCATGCCGCCCAATCTGGACAGTAACTGATTCCAGACGTTGGGAGCGGCCCGGACCTTGCCGGAGGCATCGATCGTCCACGCGGGCAGGTCCAGCGTTCCCTGAGCGTCTCCTGTTCCCCAGAAGTAGGTCAGCCGGATGTCGTCGGATTTGGCCACGCCGTCGACGATCCGAGTGGTGGCGGTGACATCCGCGCTCGATTTCGAGAGTTTCCCAGCCGTCAACAAGACGCCGAGCTGGTCGAGCGCCTTCAGGACCCTCAACAGCGGTTCCGGGCTGGTGCTGGCATTGTCGGAAACATTTACATCGCGGAATGACAACGCGGTGTTTCCGTTGAGCCCGGAAATCAACTCGGACATGCTTTGTCCGCTGCTCGCCAGTGTTACATTCACATCGCCGCGGCCGCTGGATACGGCCTGCCAATCCATCGCTCGCGAGAACCGGCGAAGGTCGGCGTCCATCAGATCCGCTTTCAACTGGATGGTGGGCGCCGCCGCCGTCGCTGCCGTCAAGCGTCCCGTCGCGTTGAAGGCCCCGCCGAACAACTGACCGGTGAGTTTTTCGAACGCCAGGACACCGTTCTCCAGGGTCATTGTCAGTTCGGCGTTTTCCAGTTCGAAATTGTCGTATTGGATCGCTTTCGAGCGCAGCCGCGCGTCGGCGTCGACAGCGGTCAGTTCGGCTAGACGAAAGGGCGTTCGCGGCCAACGCGCATGGACCGAGGCGGGGACGACACCCGATCGTGTCCTCGCGGTCGGTCGGGCGGTCGGTCGGGCGGTCGCCGTCCATGACGCCGGCAGCAATTGCCAAGCCTCGGCTTTGTGACGGTTGTTGGGCAGGAGCCGATCCAGGGCGATGATTTCGGTGGTGAGGTCGGCGGTGACTGCTGGACGCGGGGCAGAAAGGTCCATGCCCAGGGAGCCTTGAACGGAAACACCCGCCAGCAATCCCTCAAGGTCTTCAAGTGCCAGTTTGTCCCGGCCGGCGGTGACACTCGCCGCGATATCGGTCTTTCCGGTTTCACCGGCGGGGAGATAGTCGACGCCAAGGGCGCGGAGGAGGACACTCAGGTCGGGATGGCGCAAGCCGGCTTTCCCGGAGAAAGCCGGGTTGTCGGGGTCCATCGTTATGGTGCCGGTCGTGTTGAATTCGGCCCCGGCAGTCATGAGGGTGACGTCGATTGTTGCTTCGTCGGCGGTGCCCGCGATCCGGCCGTAGCTGGTGAGGGTGCCGATCTTTCTCGCCATTTTCGGAACGTTGAGCGTGAATACCGGCAACAACCGCGCCGGTTCGGGAACGTCGATTTCGAAGTTCATGTCTTCGAATGTGATGGTATCGGTGAGGCCGCTGACGACGCCGGAAACCCACCCAGACGCACCGGCGATATTGCCGACGCTCAGTCGTCGAAGCTGCAGTTCGTCCTTGCGGAAGGTGCCGTCCAAAACGACATTGGCGGCGCGAACGCCTTGGAACGCCAGCGAGTTCACGCGCAGGCGCAGGTCGGTGTTCAGCCCACCGCCCACACCTGTGGGGGGCGCGGGTGTCGATGGGCGTTTGCTGTTTGCGTCCGACGGCGGAACGACTGCCCCTGTGTTTGTGTTTACGTGCGTCGGGATCAGGCCATCGACGTCCAATCGGTCTACGGTGAGGTCTGCCGACAGTGGCGGGGTGCCGCCCTCATCCCAGACGACGCCGCCCGTGATGGTCGAGCCGTCGAGCGTCAACGCTAGATCGCGCGCCTCGATACGCGCCGACGATGCGCTCACGGCCGTAGTCAGCGAAAGCGAACGGAAGCGCCCCGCCGGCAAACCCTGGATATCGACCGCGAGCCAGCGCAGAACGCCGCGCAGGTCGTCCGATTCCACCGTGACCTGACCGTCGAATTGGGGGCGATCCGTCGTGGTCGCCGAGCCGGAAAGCGTCACGTCGGTGGCGCCGGGGAGAAGGGCGGCGATCCGGCCGATGGACAGGATTCCATCGGCGAGATCGGCGTTTGCTTCCAGCTGACGGATGACACCGCCG
>JAHCKI010000173.1 GCA_026125865.1 Rhodospirillales bacterium | reverse complement strand
TTGGTCTTGGCGCGAGTCAGGCTGGCCCAGAAGTTCGAACCCCATTACCTGGAGCGACTGCGCCCCAGTGGCAACGTCATTGCTATCCGCGGTGAACCGCTACCGGAGGGGGGGTTCGTTACCGTCTACACCGACGTGACCGACCAGCGCCGCTATGAGCGTCTGATTCATGAGCAAACGGCGGAGTTGGAGCGCAGGGTCACCGAGCGCACGGCTGAGCTGCGGCTTGCCCATGACCGCCTCCTTCAGTCCGTCACCCGCCAACGCGAGATCGACGCCGCCCTGCGTCAGAGCGAAAGCCGCCTGCAACTCATCACCGATAGTGTTCCCGCCGGCATTGCATACTGGGACAAGGACGATCGCTGCCTGTTCGCCAATCGCGGATTTGCGGAAGCGTTCGGATTCAGCAAGGAGAAAATCCTTGGCAAACGAAGCCGCGATGTCGTCGACGCCGAAACGCTGTCGGAGGTCACGCCGTATGTTAGGCAGGTTCTCGGTGGTGACAGCGTTACATTCGAACACGAATCCCATAAGCTGGGAGGGCGAGCGGCGACTGTTCGTAGCGTTCTGATCCCCGATTTTGACGAAAAAGGGGCTATTTCGGGCTACTTCGTTCTGACCCTCGACATCACGCGCCAGAAGCAGGCCGAAGCGGCCATCCTACAGGCGCAGAAGATGGAAGCCATCGGTCAGTTGTCGAGCGGCATCGCCCATGACTTCAACAATCTGCTGACCGTTATTCTCGGCAACCTTTTGCCCCTCGGTGAACACCTCGGCGATGGGGACGAGGTTTCGGAGTACGTCGAACCGGCGATCGAGGCCGCCCGCAAGGGGGCGAAGCTGACGGAGCGGCTGTTGACGTTCGCGCGACGCCAGCCCTTGTCTCCCAAACTGGTTGATGTGGAGGCGTTGGTGGCGAGTACGGTCCGGCTCCTCCGCCGTTCCTTGCCCAGCAATATCGAAGTTATCACGGTATCGCGGGGAGAACCGTACATGGCCCTGATCGATGCCTACCAGCTCGAAAACGCTTTGTTGAATCTGGCGTTCAATTCTCGCGACGCGATGCCGCATGGCGGCCAGCTCAAATTGGAGACGACCTTCGTTCATTTGTCGCCGGACGAAGCAACAGTGGCCGGTGTCGAGCCTGGACAATACGTTCAGATCAGTGTCAAAGACACCGGCATCGGCATGGAAGAATCGATCCGATCCCGTGTGTTCGAGCCTTTTTTTTCGACAAAGCAGGAACAAGGCGGCAGCGGCCTTGGCCTCAGCATGGTCTATGGCTTCATCCAGGAATCACGCGGCGGCATCTGCATAAATAGCGAGCCCGGCCAAGGAACCGCGATCGTCATTCTGCTGCCGAAAGGCGAAGAGGTCGAAGACACGAAGAAATCGCCTGAGGCCTGTGTCAAGCACACGGCAAAACTCGGCGATCTCGTTCTTCTGGTCGAGGACGATGAAAAGGTGCGTACCGTGGTGCGACGTCAGCTGATGCAACTCGGCTACCAGTTGATTGAGGCGGGCAGTGCCAAGGAGGCGTTGGAACTGCTCGACAATGTTCAGGACCTGACCATGTTGCTGACCGACATCGTGATGCCGGGGTCCATGTCGGGAATCGAATTGGGGCAGGAAGCGAAGTGGCTGAAGCCCGATCTCAAGGTTTTGCTGATGACCGGGTACGCAGGCCATGAACGCATGCAGCAATTGGAACAAACCCCATTCCCGTTGTTGCACAAACCCTTCGATCAACGGCAACTGGCCGAAGCGATCGCAACCGCGCACTAGAGCACGGTGCGATCAGATTGGGTCAATCTGATCGCGTGGTCGTGCTCTATATCTTTAGAATCTAGAGCAAATTCATGCGATCAGGTGACTCGACTTGATCGCATTTTGCACTAGAGTGACGCGTTTTCCACGTCTCGTTTCGTGGCGGGCAGCGTCAACGGATTGACGCGCCCTCAAGTTGTTGCTTCTTTCGCTACCTGCACCAATCTATGATGACAGCCCTTCGCGGTTAGTTGTCATTTTTGCACTGAATCAAACGCAAAGGCGGAGGCGATGGGGCTGCGGCGATGAGGGTTCGGGATCAACAGGTATTCGTTCTGGAGGACGAACTGGAAATCGGCCGATTGCTGTGCCGGTCGCTAGAGGAACACGGCTATCGGTCCGAGCTGTTTCAGCGGGCCGCCGATTTCCAGCGACGCCTTCGGATCCGGACGCCCAATCTTTGTATCGTCGATCTCGGGCTACCCGATGGAGATGGCTTGCAGGTGGTGCGGGAGATCGAAAGCAGTTATCGGCTGCCCGTGATCATCGTTACCGGTCGCGGCGGCGTCGTTGATCGCGTCATCGGGCTGGAACTGGGGGCGGATGACTATGTGGTCAAGCCGTTTGACCCGCGTGAGGTGGTGGCGCGCGTCGGCGCTGTATTGCGTCGATGCACGCGATCGGCAGAGTCCAACAACGGCCGCACCAGCGACCTGGCCAAATTCGGGGAATGGTGTTTCGATTTTGATCGCCACACACTCACGGGAGCGGATGGCACCGACGTTGATCTCAGCGCCGCCGAAGCCCAGCTTCTGCAAGTCATGGTGCGTCAACCCAACCGGATTCTTTCGCGTGATTTGCTGTTGGGGACGCAAGGGGCGGACGACCGTTCGCCATTCGATCGCAGCATCGACGTTCGGATTTCCCGCTTGCGCCAGAAGGTCGAGGCCGACCCCAAGAATCCGCAGGTGATCAAAACGGTTTACGGCGCCGGCTACATGTTCACCGCAAAGGTCGACTGGGTCGCCAAAACGGATTGACGGATATGACGTCGTCACCGCCGCAAGCGTCTTTCGCGCCGGGGACATTCAAACAAGCCAAAGCACACGAACAAACAACGAAAACGCGGGGAGTTTCGGCTCCCCGCGTTCCGTCCGAATGCGTTACGCTATTCGTCAGGCGCCTTTGCGGGCGTCGGAATAACCGATGCCGGTCAATGCATCCTTGATTTCGTCGAGAATTGCTGGATCGTCGATCGTTGCCGGCATCTTCCACGGCTCGTTGTCGGCGATCTTCTGAATGGTGCCGCGCAGGATCTTGCCCGACCGTGTCTTGGGCAAACGGTCGACGACGACCGCCTGCTTGAACGCCGCGACCGCACCGATCTGCTCCCGCACCATCTGGACCAGTTCCTTGGTGATGTCCTCGTAGGGGCGATCGACGCCGGCTTTCAGACAAACGAAGCCCACCGGCAATTGCCCCTTGAAGGAGTCGGCGACACCCACCACCGCGCATTCGGCCACATCGGGATGCTTGGCGAGGACTTCTTCCATGCCGCCGGTGGACAGCCGGTGGCCGGCGACGTTGATGACATCGTCGGTGCGGGCCATGATGTAGACATAACCGTCTTCGTCCATGAAACCGGCGTCGGCCGTGGCGTAGTGCCCCGGATACTCGCTCAGGTACGACTTCTTGTAGCGCTCGTCGTTGTTGTAGAGGGTCGGCAGTGTTCCCGGCGGCAGCGGCAATTTGACGCAGATGGCGCCGATGTCGCCCCGTTTCACGTCGTTGCAGGTTTCGTCCAGGACGTGAACGTCCCACCCCGGTACCGGCACGGTCGGCGATCCCGGCTTGACGGGCAACTGCTCCAAGCCCATGCAATTGGCGGCGATGGCCCAACCGGTTTCCGTCTGCCACCAGTGGTCGATCACCGGCCGATCCAGCGCCTTCATGGCCCATTCCAGGGTATCCGGATCGGTCCGCTCGCCGGCCAGGTAGAGAGTGGTGAACTTGCTGAGGTCGTAATTCTTCATCAACAGGGCATTGGGATCTTCCCGCTTGATCGCGCGGAACGCCGTCGGCGCCGTGAACAGCACCTTGACGTTGTGCTCGGCGATCAAACGCCAGAACGCGCCGGCGTCGGGCGTACCGACCGGTTTGCCTTCATAGAAGATCGTGGTGTTGCCGTTGAACAGCGGGGCGTAGACGATGTACGAATGTCCCACGACCCATCCCACATCCGAGGCCGCCCAGAACACGTCGCCCGGCTTCACATTGTAGATGTTCTTCATCGTCCATTTCAGCGCCACCATGTGGCCGCCATTGTCGCGGACGACACCCTTGGGCTCGCCTGTCGTGCCCGAGGTGTAAAGGATGTAAAGGGGATCGGTCGCCGCCACCGGCACGCAATCAGCCGGCTTGGCCGACGCCATCTCGGCCGCCCAATCGAGGTCGTAGCCGGCTTTCAGTTCGGCGGGCGATTCCGGGCGCTGCAGGATGATCGTTTTTTCCGGCTTGGAATCGGACAACGCGATGGCGCCGTCCAGAAGGGGTTTGTAGGGGATGACGCGGTTGACTTCGATGCCGCAGGAAGCGGAGACGATGACCTTCGGCTTGGCGTCGTTGATGCGGACCGCCAGTTCGTTCGATGCGAAGCCACCGAAAACCACCGAGTGCACGGCGCCGAGACGCGCGCATGCCAGCATCGCGATCGCCGCTTCCGCAACCATCGGCATGTAGATGATGACCCGGTCGCCCTTGACGACGCCTTGCCCCGCCAGCACGCCGGCGAACTTGGCGACTTCGTCCCGCAGTTCCCGGAACGTATACTTGCGAACCGTGTTTCCCGTCACCGGGCTGTCATAAATCAGGGCCAGACGGTCGCCGTTGCCCTCGTCGACGTGCCGGTCCAGCGCATTGTAGCAGGAGTTGACGACGCCGCCGGTGAACCAGCGATAGAACGGTACATTCGAATCGTCGAGGACCTTGTCCCACTTCTTGATCCAAACGATGTCCTCGGCGACCTCGCCCCAAAACCCATTGGGGTCATTGATCGATCGATCGTAAGCTTTCTGATATTCTCCGCTCATAGGAGCCCTCCCAAGTTTCTGAATCCCACCCGACGGTCTCTAGGCAGTTCAAAGGGTTATTGTCAGCAAGAACCTGCCGGCTAAGCATTGCAGCAATTTGCGTGAATCGTATCGAATTGTATCAACCGCAGCCGTACCCTCACACAAACGGGGGCTGCCGATCCGCCATACTCCCGTGTCCTCAATACCTTGCCGGCGTTGCGCGACAATCGTGCAAAAAAGTTGATGATCGCACAACGTGGCCCGGAGTTTGTTCCAGATCATCTTGTTTTGCAAAGCCGTATTGCTGCAAAGTTCGGTCCGCTAGCGCGTATTAGAAACCGACAACAATTTAGGGAGACGAGCATTCATGTCTGACCATGCCGCCGGGAGCAACGCTTACGAAATCGGCCTCGATCGGAATCCGGCCAACTTCGCACCACTAACTCCACTGAGCTTTATCGAGCGCTCCGCCTCGGTTTATCCGGACTATCCGTCCGTGGTTCATGGGGATCGCCGATACACATGGTCCGAGACCTATGACCGCTGCCGCCGGCTGGCCAGCGCCTTGGCTCAACGCGGGATCGGTATTGGTGACACGGTGGCGGTCATGGCCTGCAATACGCCGGAACTGTACGAGGCGCATTTTGGCGTACCCATGACGGGCGCGGTCCTCAACGCCCTCAACACGCGGCTCGATGCCGCGAATATCGCGTTCTCTCTCAACCACGGCGGCGCCAAGGTGCTGATTACCGATCGGGAATTCGCAGGTATCATCGCCAAGGCGCTCGATGACGTGGATCATGAAATTCTGGTCA
>JAHCKI010000172.1 GCA_026125865.1 Rhodospirillales bacterium | reverse complement strand
GAAGTTGTCGACCTCCTTCGCCAGAAGTGCCGAATGCTCCGCCAGATCGCCGGCTGCACTCAGGACCACCGTTGATGCTTCACCGGAGTCCTCGGCCGCCTGTTTGACGCCGGAGATGTTGTCCGATACTTCGTTCGTTCCCGTCGCCGCTTGGGCGACATTGCGGGTGATTTCATCGGTGGCCGCGCTCTGCTCTTCCGCGGCGGAGGCGATGGCGGTGGTGCTGGAATCCACTTCACCGATCGCGGTGACGATCTTGCGCACGGCTTCGACCGCCATTTTGACGGAACTCTGCATGGCGGAGATCTGCTCGGCGATCTCGTCGGTTGCTTTGCCGGTCTGGTTGGCGAGGTTCTTGACTTCGCTGGCGACCACGGCAAACCCCTTTCCGGCGTCGCCGGCGCGGGCGGCCTCGATGGTCGCGTTCAGCGCCAGGAGATTGGTCTGCGACGCAATATCGGTGATGAGGCTGACCACGTCGCCGATTTTCGACGCCGCATCCGCGAGTTCGGTAACGGCTTTGTCGGTGGCGTCTGCGTCGCACTTGACTTGCTTGGACTTGCTCGCCGTGCCGTGGATCTGGCTGGTGATCTCCTTGATTGAGGTCGACAGCTCCTCGGAAGCGGCCGCAACGGTCTGCACATTGGCGGATGTCTGTTCGGCAGCGGATGAAACGGCGAGGGACTGCCGGCTGGTTTCCTCCGATGACGCGGCAAGCTGTTGCGAGGTTGCCTGCAACTCGGTGGCGGCGGATGCCACCGACGTCACCACGCCCTTGACTCGGGCCTCCAGCCTGTCGGCAAGATCGAGAAGTGCCTGCCGCCTCTCTTCCTGTGCGCGGCGCTCGGACTCCGCCTGCTCTTGCTTCAGTCTCTCGGTTTCCTGCGCATTCTCCTTGAAGATCTGCACCGCATGGGCCATCTCGCCGACCTCATCCTTGCGCTCGGCATAGGGAATCGCGACGGTCAGGTTGCCCTTGGAGAGAGTGGCCATCACATCGGCGATTTTGGCGAGCGGCCGGGTGACCTGTGTAATTGTAATGGTGCCGCCCAACAGCGCCGAAACGACGGTGGCGACGGCCGACACCACGAGCATTGTCCACAATGCGGTTTCGTAAGCCGCATCCGAGGCGGCCACCTCCTCGTCCATTTGCGCTTCGTTTCGGTCGGCGATGGACTTCAGCAGCGCTTCAGCATTGTCAAGTACCTCTCTTCCCTTGGTAGTGGATAGAGCAAAGGCGCGAACGTTGGCGTTCTCTCGGGCCAGCTCGCGAACCTGCTCGTGCAGCGCCCACCATGCGTCGAACCGTGCGGCGAACGTATCCAGCAGTGTGCGGTCTTCGCCGCTGAGGATGCTCCGCAATTGCTGGCGGCGATCGGTAAGATCGCGGCGCGTCGCTTTGATGGCGCTGGCGTATCGGTCCATCTCCTCCGTTTTCTTCGCCAGAACGATGTTCTTTTCCGCGCGCTGGATTTCAATCAGGTTGCCAATGATCCGAGCAGCGATCAGAGGCGCCTTGGCTGCCCGCACCACGTCGGCCTCATAGGATTGCTCGAACCGTTCCTCAAGGCGGTCGCCGAGGGCGCGCACCGGCTCGTACATGGTATCGAACGCCGCGCGGGCCTTCCCCTGCGACAGGTCGCGCGCCTTGGCGTTGGAGTTCAGGCGGCTGAGTTGTCTGACTTCTTCATTGACTTCGAAGTATGCGCCGACCTTTTCCCGTAGTTGCTCAAGCGTCTTTTTGCCTTCGCCATCGACCAAGGCATCAAGTTTTTCAAGACGCTCGTCAAGGATCCGCTTTTCGGCCTCGATGTTCGCGGCAAAACGATCCATTTCTTCCTGCGTCGTGGCGAGAATGATGTTTTTCTCCGCTCGCGAGATCGACAGCAGCCCCTGGCGTGCCCGCGCCGACAAGCGCACCTTTGCTGCCGATTGATTGGCCACGGCATCGAGGCGATCATTGATGTCGCCCATGTTGATGATGCCGAGCGAGGTCAAAGCGATCGTCGTGGCGATTAGGATGAAGAAAACGATACCGAGCTTGGCGATGATCTTCAGATTTGCGATCTTGCCGATCGGGTTCGCATTCGTGAACATGAGCAACATCTTCCAATCGTGGGTTACCGGGGCGCTGGCGAGTGCGGGGTGGCACGAATCACCGCTGCAGGGGCTTCTGGTGTGGCGTGCTCAACCCTGTGTCGTATTAATTTTTACTAAATATCGTAAAACGGGCTATTGCAAGGAACTTTCACTTTTTAGGAGTAGAGGGTTGGGATTCCCAGCATGCGGCGGAACAATCGAAGGCGTACTCCGCCGGATGCCATTGCTCTCCGGGCTCACCAGCGACAAGACCACGGTTCCCGTTGGTTCAGGACGGCGGCGTTCTAGGAAGATGGTGTTTCAGAAACATCATAGAAGATAGGTGAGAGAAAGGCGCAATTCCACATTTCGAGCGCTTATGGAGTCATTCCTTACGCTCCGGCGCGTTATATCTGGGGACAGCATACTTATCTCAGGCGCGATTTTGATCGCCAGTAACATATGATGTTCCTGGAATTTGTCTAGAATTCTAATGCTGTCCCTTTATTACTCTCGTCCCTTTATTACTCCAGGCGAAAAATCGCTCCCGCCAATCACATCACTTATTCCGGAACAGACCCTTACCGCTGGTTCTTATCCCGACGATCATTGTACCAATCTTCATCATCCCGCAAATCATCGTCTTGATGCAAATCCGGTCTACCAAGCGCTGACCCGTTCCCTGTGATGTCACCGCAACTCCCTCGCGGGCGATAGACTTCTTCCGCGGTCCCGCATATCGTTTCGCCCGAATAGCACATTTCGGAGGAAGCGGTCCCAATGCGTCGGCCGCGGTGACCCAGGATGAAAAAACAGAACCGCAAGCGCGATCAACTCAAGCGTGAACAGAAGGAGGCAAGACGAAAGGCTGCCCTTGCCCAAAAGAGCGGGCAGCCCTCCTCGTCTCGTTCCCGCCTTTTTAGGGCTCGGACTGCCGCCTCCACATTCGGGGTCAACTGCTGCATGATCACCGAAAACCTTTTCGATATTGGTATCGGTTACATCGTTCTTGGTCGGACGAAATCATCAAACTCGGTGGCAACGGCCGTATTCCTCGTGGACGTGTATTGCCTCGGCGTCAAAAACGGCTTTTACGTCGAACTCCCCCACGAGAATTTCCTGGAAATGCTCAATGGCTTGGCGGAATCGGGAAACCCTCTTATTGACATCGATCCGACATGTGCTCGCAAGATCGTGGCCGGTGCCGTTGAGTATGCGAAGCAATTGGGCTTTGCCCCCCATGACGACTATCCACCGGCCGAAGCCCTGTTCGGCGACATCGATGCGGACTCATGCTCCACGGAGTATGTCTTCGGAAAGGACGGGAAGCCGTTCTTTTTTGCCGGCCCCCAAGACACTCCGGCGAAGATCAAGAGCATCGTGCGCACTTTGACCGACCGGGTTGGCGAGGGCAACTTCGATTACATAGTGCCGATTGATGACTTTTGATGCCGGGAAGAGGAGCCAATCCTCTTTTCGCTTTTTCTATTTCACAGACGTTGCGAGTTCTGCCTGATTTCTGGTGAGTCCTGAACGAAACGACCAAAGAAGAAGGTTATTCTTTGTTTCGGTACTCAATCGGGGGGGTTTTCATCCGCGTCAATTCATCCGAACATTACGCGACTCAAAAAATGAGGAATGACACCTTTTTAAAAAATGAGGAATGACACCTTTTTCACACTCAAGACCGAACTCGCAAAACGATTGAGCGGAGGCGACAGGCGGTCAATTGGCCAAGCTGATCGGGTGGCCGATGATGTCGAGACCGGCGTTATCGAAGTGGAGCTGATCGTTCAACTCATAGCTGACCGCGACGACCCGATCGTGCGGATGCGAGCGGCGGATGCACTCGAAAAAGCTACCCGGGCCCGACCCGGGCTGCTGATCTACGTACGGCAACAGCTCGTAGACCTACTCAACACCGCGACCCAACAAGAGGTGCGATGGCATCTCGCCCAAATCATGCCGCGGCTCGAGTTGAGCAGCGCCGAGACCGAACATGTCGTCGTTTGCCTTGAGCGCTACCTGGACGATCGCAGCAGCATCGTCAAGACCAGCGCCTTGCAAGCTCTTGCCGATTTCGCCGCTCGTGATGTTGCGCAGGGTTGTCATGTTCGTGGTATTCTCAAGGCCGCGCTCTCAAAAGGCACACCCGCCATGCAGGCACGCGCCCGAAAACTCCTCCGTGAATTAGAAAAAACGAAGCCGTCCTGACGCTAGAGCCCGTAAACATTCATTGAAGCCTGCGTATCCCGTGTAGTGCCGATTAGCCAAAGGTAAATTCCGCCGGATGCCACGGTAAATGCGGAAACGGTTGCGGTGGTGGGCGGGTTCCGCTATTACGGCGCGCGGGGAGGGGCCGAGGTCCGTCTCCTGCCTGTCCGTGACTGCGGGTGGTTGGCTGGCGTCAGGTTTGACGAGGTCAACGTAATGGGCGATCCACCCCGCATAGACGGTGTTTCCGCTTGCGTCGCCGCCGCCTTTTGTGTCCGCGGCTTCTTGGCGCAATTCGAACCCGGACAGGATTTTTGGTGTGGTCGCTCCGCGATACGGGTTTGTCGCGGGTTGTCCGTTGTATTCCTCGGTGTCATTGGGTTTGGGCGCCGGTGTGACAACGGGAATGGAGAGAACGTTGGATCGAAAGCAAAAGCAGGATTTCATCGCTGATTTGAACGGCGCGCTTGGCAAGGCGTCGACCATCGTCGTCACCCACTACTCCGGATTGACCGTCGCCGAAATCAGCAAGCTGCGTAAGCAAATGCGCGACGTCGGAGCCTTTTTCAAGGTCACCAAGAACACGCTCGCTTTGCGCGCCGTCGAAGGCACCGATTTCGAGGCAGTGGGGCCGATGTTCACCGGGCCGACCGCGATCGCCTATTCGGAAGATCCGGTCGCGCCCGCCAAGGTGGCGATGGAATTCGCGAAAACCAACCCGAAGCTCGTCATCATCGGTGGCGCCTTCGGCACGCAGATGTTGGACGCCGATGGCGTCAAGGCCATTGCGACGCTGCCGTCCCTCGACGAATTGCGCGGCAAATTGGTCGGCCTCCTGCAGGCGCCGGCCACCAAGATCGCTGGTGTTCTGCAGGCGCCGGCCGGACAGGTCGCGCGGGTGCTGTCGGCATACGCCGAAAAGGGCGAGGCCGCCTGATTTCGAATTTCAATCCTGGTCCATCGGCCCGCGGCAAACCAGGCAAGGGCCAACCGAAGCTATAGCTATTATCCTGAGGAGAATGAACAATGGCGAATCTGGAGAATTTGGTTGAGGAACTATCGAGCCTGACGGTTCTCGAAGCGGCGGAACTCAGCAAGTTGCTGGAAGAGAAGTGGGGCGTTTCAGCGGCGGCACCGGTCGCGGTCGCGGCGGCTCCCGGTGGCGCTCCCGCCGCCGAAGCGGCCGAGGAGAAGACCGAGTTCGACGTCGTCCTGGCGACGATCGGCGACAAGAAGATCAATGTGATCAAGGAAGTCCGCGCCATCACCGGTCTCGGACTGAAGGAAGCCAAGGAACTGGTCGAATCGGCGCCGAAGCCCATCAAGGAAGGCGTCAAGAAGGAAGAGGCCGACGAGATCAAGAAGAAGCTGGAAGAGGCCGGCGCCACCGTCGAAGTGAAATAGGGGATTTGCCGTTTGCCATCGGTCGG
>JAHCKI010000171.1 GCA_026125865.1 Rhodospirillales bacterium | reverse complement strand
GTACTCAAAAGTATGCAAAAATGGCCTTAAAATATTGATTTCGCTATATTCTATTATGAGTTGGTTTTTCTTGCAACAGTATTTGCGTTATCGGTGAGCGTTACCGCTGCTGCCGGGACGGTCCTGCCCAGCCTCGTCGTCGCGTCGCTCTCCCCCAGCGCGGCGTGGACTCAACCGCCTTCCCCCCAGGGTCGGTGGCGGCCGGTGCCAATGTGATCCACGATGGATAATAACAACGATCGGAAATGTTGACCTATTGTGACAGGTCAACATCTCCGACCTTGGGCATAAGAACAATTAAGGAACATAAGCGGCGACGGCGGCGCTGTCAAGCCGCCCGTTACGCCCGAAAATGGGGATACCTGTTTCAGGCCGGATCGGCATGGCCACGGACGCGAAACATCTCGCTTGGGACATTGCCTGATCGTCAAAAGAAAGCCTCATGGTCCCATCAAACGTGTCGCGGCCACAAATCGCACACGAGGATGAGGGGCTTTGATCCACGAAGGTATCTCTTGAGCCCCGCTTGCGCCGGGGTGAATAGGTGCGCATGAGACCAACCGCCGACCTGGAGGAGAAAAGAGGAATGACCCTTTTCTTCCCGTTGTTCGTGCCGTTTGCCGATGCTATGGTGCCGCGGCATGGAAACACTCCCCTCAGAAGGGCAGCCAGCCACCAACGCGTGCCCTTGCGGTACTCGTCGCTCCCTCGAAGAATGCTGCGGACCAATCATCAACGGCACGCTCGCGGCCACCGCCGAGACGCTGATGCGCGCCCGTTACACCGCTTTCGTCACCCGGCAATTCGGCGATTTCGCCTATGACAGCCTAGCTCCAGAGAAGCATGCAGAGTTCGATCGGCGCGAAGTCGAGGCATCGGCGCAGGAGGCGGAAGGGCTTGGCCTTGAAATACGCGCGGTCGACGGGGGCGGCCCGGAAGATGACACGGGAACCGTGGAATACGTGGCCCGCTTCCGCATTCGTGGCCAGATCCAGGTCCACCACGAACTGGCGACCTTCCGGCGCGAGGATGGCCGCTGGCTGTATGCGGACGGGCAGATGAACCCAAAAAGCGCCCCGCGCCGAGTGACCAAGGTCGGCCGCAACGATCCCTGCTCCTGCGGATCGGGGCGAAAGTTCAAGAAGTGCTGCGGCGCCTGAGAAGCGGGGGTCACCGGTGGAATTCCACTTCCTCTGCACTGCCTGCGGCAAATGCTGTTTCGGCTGGCTGCCCCTGACGCTCAAGGACGCGCTGACCCACGCCGGGCGTTTCCCGCTGGCCGTGATCTGGACCCCGGTCAAGCCGGCGAGCAAAGCTTACGACATCACCGCAAAGCTGGGTCTTGCCACGAGAACGCTCAACAAGAAGCGTCTCGCCGTTCGAATTGCCCCCACCGCCTACATCCCGCCGTCGCTGCCTTGTCCGGCGCTGAATGCCGACAATCTTTGCGAGATCCATTCCGACAAGCCTTCCCGTTGCCGAACCATGCCGTTCTCTCCCTATCGCGAGGAAAGCGACCAGCGCGAGCTACTGGTTCCCCGGCCCGGCTGGGCCTGCGCCACATCCCCTGAGGCGCCCGTTGTCTATCGGGACAAGACGCCGGTGGATCGGGACGATTTCGACCGGGAGTGCCGGGACCTGATTGCGCAGGCTCCCATCTTGCGAACGTATGGGGAATGGCTTCTGGCGACCGTTCCCGGCATGATCGAGAACCTCGGCAGGGCAGCGGCGAAACCCCGCGGAGGCCATATGGCGGTGAGCTTCGCCTCCCTGCTTCGGCGGCTCGGTGACGTTGACAAGCCCGCCATCGCCGAAGCGCAGCTTGCGGTACTGGGCGAATTCGCTTCCAAGGTCGCGGACCAGCCGGCGCTGGCGGAATACAGCCGGAACTACAGCGCCTGGGCATGGGAAATGGAACGTCTGACGAGACGGTAGCCCGGGTTCCAGGGACTGGGTTCCCTGGACATGACCGTAACCCCCCGCTTGCGCTGGGGTGAATAGGTGCGCATGAAATCAACCGCCGACCTGGAGACGAAATGAGGAATGACCCCATTTTCACGAAATGTGGAATGACCCCATTCTCTCATTCCATTCTCTCATTCTTCTGACCTTCGTGCGAGGTGGCGGTGCGAGGTGTTCATGCATTACAATCGGGCCGGCCACATAACCGACGGTCTGCCGACGGAGGCTAGAAATGGCGTCAGGATCGAAGTGCGCGGCGGTGTTGATCGCAACAGCATTGGTCGCGCTGGCGCCCGCGTCCGCGTCCGCGTCCGCGGAAAAGGCGGGCTCGTACGGCGACTGGCCCGTCTACGGCCGTACTTCCGACAATCAAAGGTTTTCGCCGCTCGACCAAATCGATCGACGTTCGGTGGGCCGTCTAACGCCGGCATGGATCCACCAGACCGGGATCTCAGGAACGTTCCAAACGTCGCCGCTCGTCGTCGACGGCGTGATGTACGCGACCACGCCGATGAACCACGTGATTGCGCTCGACGCCGCGACTGGCGTGGAGATGTGGCGCTATCGTCACGTGATGGCGACCGACCGCTTGTGCTGTGGACCGGCGAACAAGGGCGCGGCGCTGGGACACGGCCGCGTGTACATCGCAACGGCCGATGGAAGGCTCGTGGCGCTCGACCAGACCACGGGGGCCGTCGACTGGGACGTCCCTATCGTCGAGGCGGACGCCCGCCCGACTGAATCGATCGCGGACTTGCCGGCGGCCGATCCGAACAGCGCCGCCGTGGTGCAGGGGTCGAGCGGGCTCGGGGCGAACATGGCGCCACTGGTCTTCGAAGACCTCGTTATCGTCGGAGTCACCGGTGCCGGATATGGCCTTCACGTGGGCGACAGAGCGGGCGGCGCGATCAGCACGGTGATCGGCTTCGAGGGGCGTTTCGGCCGCCGAGGCTATCTTGCGGCCTTCAATGCCGCAACGGGCACCGAGGTCTGGCGCTGGTACACGACGAAGTCCGACGGCTGGGAAGGCGATTGGCGGGAAACCACGCTCGACGGCGCGCCGCTGCACCGCGACATCGAGGCGGAGAAACGCCGCAGCGACGCCTACCGGGACGCCTGGATGGTCGGCGGCGGCTCGCTCTGGTCGACGCCGGCGCTCGACCGGAAGACGGGGCTGCTCTTCATCGGCACCGGCAATCCGGCACCGCAAATGGACGACGTCTCGCGCCCGGGCGACAATCTCTACACAGTCTCTGTGGCGGCGCTGGATGCTCGAACCGGAGTACTCCGTTGGCACTATCAGCAGGTGCCGCACGATCTGTGGGGTTACGACGCTGCGAGCCCGCCGGTGCTGATCGATGTTGAGGTGAGCGGACAAGTCGTCGAAGCCGTCGCGCAAGCCTCCAAGACCGGATGGGTTTACGTCAACGACAGGGCCGATGGCACGCTTCTGTTCAAATCGGACGCTTTCGTTCCGCAGAGCCGGATCTTCGCGCGGCCGACGCCCGAGGGCGTGACCATCGCGCCCGGAGCGACGGGCGGTGCGTCCTGGTCGCCCGCTTCTTACGATCCCGCATCAGGCCTCTTCTACGTGGCGGGTATCCACATGCCCTCGCGCTACACGGTTCGCAAGCGAGACGCTGATGGCGACCGGCCCGCGTTGAGCTATACCACGCTGGAGATGGTCGACGGGCCGCGTTGGGGAACGCTGACCGCGATCAACACCCGGAGCGGCGGACGGATTGCGTGGCAGGAGCGGACCGATACCATCCTGGTGGGTGGAGTCATGGCCACTGCGGGCGGGCTCGTGTTCATGGGCGAAGGGGACGGCTGGTTTTCGGCGTTCGACTCCGGAACCGGGAAACGCCTTTGGCGCTTCCAGTGTGGCGCCGGTGTGAACGCGCCTCCGGTCAGCTTCGCCGTGGACGGTCGTCAGTACGTGGCTGTCGCGGCTGGCGGGCACGCCATGTTTGGATTTCCCCGAGGCGACGCGATCATCGCCTTCGCGCTGCCGGAGCAGTTGGAGTGATCCGGACCGGTTCGTGTCGAGCCGAAGAGATGCGATGGGCTCCGCCCCGCCCCCAATAAGGCATCTGTTCGATCAAGCGGTCTCGATCAGTTCGATCCGGTATCCGTCGGGGTCCTCGATGAAGGCGATGACCTCACGGTGACCTGTCTCGTCGACGGCAAACTTCATCGGGCCCGCATGTGAGGGGATGCTACTTACAGATCTTGCCCGTGTAGCGAACAAGACCGACCATGTTGTCCGGATCGCGCAGGTCGACGAGCCCATAGCTGTTGAACGTGCCCTTGGCGCCCTTGAGCGTGCCGCGGGTCACGTCCTCCTGGATGTGGTAGGTGATTTCGATCATGTAGCGGCCCGGCTTTCCGGGCACGGCGGTGAGCACGGCGCTGTCCTTGGTCTGGATGGCTCCGCCGTCGTCCCGGCCGAAATAGTGCTCCATGTCCATTTCGAGGCCGGTCGGCGTTTCTCTCTGGGCCGTGACCTTACCCGCCGCCATCTGCACGCTCCCGGCCAAGGCCGTCGAGATGATGATCGGCTTGCCTTCGCCCTCGGCGAAGAAGTTCGGTATCGCGACACCGCCGATCTCAAAACAGCTCGCTTCCTCGGCCTCGGCAGCCTGGAAGGTTGTGCCGGTAAGCGCCACGGCGCAAATCATCACAAAGGCATGCTTCTTGAACATGTTGGTTCTCCGTCTTTGAGTCTTGTTTGGAACTGGCGTGCTTCAGGCGGCCTTGATATTCATGGCTGCCTGGATGCCGGCCAGGGGGAAGATCTGACCGCCGCCCGCCCAGCTGCCCTCATCGACCTCATAGAGCATGGCCCAATGATTGAGCCGGTCGTCGAAGGGGCCGACGAACTCGTCAACGATCGATCCGATCGCCGCGGCCAGCTCCTCTCGGCCATCGGCGTTCAGGGCGCCTTGAGGCGTTGTCACGGCGATGCATAACGGCGCCTTTTCGACGGTCTCGCCGCCGACATAGACGGTTTCGTCGGGTTGCTCCTGATAGTACGCCCAGACGAGGGCGCGGGCGCCGGGATCGTCCACCGAAGCGCCTTCAGTTTTGAGGACGGCGTTCGACAGACGCGACATTAGGGCGTCCTGATCCTTCTTGTTCAACGCTCCCTTGGGAGCCGTGACCTGGATGAGAGGCATGGTTTTTCACTCCTTTGCCTGTAAGAATACAGCAAGCTGCGGCATTGCGTTCTAGAGGCGATCTGGATATAACGATCGTTATGCATCGACCTTAAAATAGCGATCGCTATCTGGTCAAGAGAAAAATAACGACCGTTATATGGAGCCTCGCACCAATGCCCCACAAAGCCGGAAAAAGGGAGGAGACGCGAAAACGGATCCTGGAGGCTGCGGGCCGGGGATTCCGCGGCCACGGCTATGCCGGCATCGGCGTCGACGGTGTCGCCAGAGAGGCTGGCGTAACGTCAGGAGCGTTCTATGCCCACTTCGGGTCCAAGGACGCGGCCTTTCGGATGGCTCTGGAATCCGGGTTGGATGAGGTCATCGAGGCGATCCCGAGATATAGGCGCGAGCATGGCCCGCAATGGATCGACGCCTTCGCCGCTTATTATCTCAGCGAAGCCCATCGGGAAGATCTCGCCTGCGGTTGTGCGATGACCACCCTGACCCCGGAAGTGGCCCGCGCCGACGAAGAGGTCCACCGGGTATTCGAAACCAAGATGGCGGTCATCGCCGATCTCATTGCCGACGGGCTCGCAGGGGGAAGCCGGGAGGAC
>JAHCKI010000170.1 GCA_026125865.1 Rhodospirillales bacterium | reverse complement strand
TCTTCTTTGTCGCTCGGCACGAGACGACCTTCCTTGGCGGTACCTCGATCGAGCCCCAACGGGTCGCTGAACTCATTCCCGTTCTCGAACCGTTGGTGTACCGGGAACCGGGTGCGTTCGGTATCATCAGTCAGCCTTCGATGTTCGGCCGCGCTGTTGGCGGTGGTCGCAAGATCGACCTCAATGTGTCTGGCCCCGACCTGGAAGCGACCCTGGACGTGGCTCAACGCGCTGCTCGCGCGGTGTCCCTGGCGCTGCCACGCAACAAAGGCCATCAGATGCGACCACGACCGGGGTTGGAACTGGGAGCACCCGAACTCCGGATCTTTCCCGATCGCGTACGCCTCGCCGACGCCGGATTGACGGCGCAGGGGTTCAGCAACAGTGTCGACGCCTTCAACGACGGTCTGCGAGTCGCAGAAATCACGGTTGACGGTAAACGCATCGATCTGATGTTGACCGGCCCCGAGGGGCAAGTCACAACCACCCAAGGCATCGCCGACCTTCCCATCGTTACAGCATCGGGACAGATCCTTCCGGTCAGCGCGCTGGCCAATGTGGTGTTGACATCGGGGCCGACGGAGATCCGTCACCTGGAGCGCGAGCGGACAGTGACCTTGGATGTGCGTCCAGCGCCCGCACTTCCACTCGAAGCCGCCATGGAGGCCCTGCGGGCCAAGGTCATCGAACCACTTGAGGCCGACGGGTTGCCGCCGGGCGTCACCATGCGCCTTGCCGGCACCGCCGACAAACTTACTCAAACATGGGAAGAGATGGAGTGGCAATTCCTGCTCGCCATCGCCATCGTTTACCTGGTGATGGCCGTCTTGTTCGAGAGCTTCGTGTTCCCGCTGATCATCGTGCTGGCGGTGCCGCTCGCCACTGCCGGCGGCGTTGGCGGACTGGCGCTTCTGAACCTATTCACCTACCAGCCGCTGGACATGCTGACATTGTTGGGCTTCGTCATTCTTGTCGGCATCGTCGTCAATAACGCCATCCTGCTCGTTCACCAGACCCTTTATCATACCCGCGTCGAAGATATGGACATCGGCGATGCTATCGTCGCCGCGACCCAGGACCGCATTCGCCCCATTTTCATGTCAACGCTGACCAGCGTGTTCGGTATGTTGCCATTAGTTTTGTTTCCGGGCGCCGGGTCCGAACTCTATCGCGGATTGGGATCGGTTGTGGTCGGCGGCCTGGCTATGTCTGCGCTATTGACGCTTCTCATCATTCCGCCGCTGCTGTCTTTGGTCGCGCCGTTGACCGAGCGTAACGCCGCCGAGTAATACCAACGCGGCGGCGTTTATTTTCAATTCGGTTCAGAGCCGATTTGGCTTCCGGTGCGGCGGCGGGAAACCTTGGCCATAGGGACCGACCGGCACGATTTTGGCCTGCTGTTCAACCTCGGTCTGTTGCTCGGTGGTAGCTTGCTCAGGGGCTTGGCGTTCGGCGGCTTCGGTCTGCTGCGTGTCCGCCTCGGTCTGTTCGGGAGTGGGAGCGGGAGCCGTCTCCGCCTTCGTTTCCTGGGGCAGGTTCCAGGGTGTCGGAATGGGCGGCGCGTCGGGTCCGACCGGGGGAAACTCGGCGGTCCGCGTCTCCGCGCTTTCGGTTTGTTCCGGCTCTTGTTCTCGCTCCTGCGATAACGCCGCCAGAGGAACGTCGGAGGGCAACAGCTTCGCGGTCGGAACGGGCATGGAAGCCGAGTCCGCTGCCGGCGTTTCGTTACCCTGCTCCGCCGCAACGGTTTCGGCCGTCGGTGTTGGACTCTCCGGTTCCGCCACCGGCTCTGATCTCGGTTCCGGCTTTGGTCCCTGTTCTTGAACCGTGTCCGTGGGTAATGCCGCTACTGGTGCGGGTGCGGCCGCGGGTGCCGGCGGTTCCGCCGGCTGTTCTCCGGCAGTCTCGGCGGCCGCAACTTCCGTGACAACCGGTCCCGATGGCTGAACGACCTGTTCGGGCGCGGCCACCGGAGATGGTGCCTCGGCCGTCTTTTCGGGCGCGGCCTCAGCAGTCGGCGTCTCGGCTGCCACCGGAACTGTCGTCTCAACGGGCCGGTTGGTGATGGTTTCATCGGCTGGCGCGCCCGATATCATGGGGCCCGTGGCATCTTCCTGTGCGGTATCCGCCTTCCGCGCCTCGATCGGTGCTTCCACCGGCGGTGCCTTCGCATCCGCGGCTTGGGCGTCCGCTATCTGGGCCTTCGCGACCTCAGCTTCCGATGGTTGGTCCTTTTGCGCCTCCCCCTTCGCGCCACCACCGACTATCGACATGATCGCCGCCGCCACTTTCGACATGACGGCCTGGTCCTCGGTGCTTTCGGCAGGCGTTTCAGTGGGCGTTTCAGTGGGCGTCTCGGCCGTCACCGCCGGTGCCGGAGACTGTTCGGCCTTGGCGTCGGTGGACGGCGCCTCCGGGGTCACCGGTGCCGAGGAAACGACCGTTTGTTCGCCATTGTCGGTCGAAGACGCCGGTACCGTCGATGTCGCGGGTTCGGTTGGCGCCGCCGTCGCGGCTTCGGCCGTCACGGGTTCCGTCATCGGCGGCTGTGGCGGTTCCACTGCTTCCGCGATGATCGCGATGGGGCTGTCTTCCGGTTCGAAAACCACGAAACTACCGCTGCAACGGGTTCCGGAAGAGCGTGTCATTTGGATGGGGAACGGCTGAGGGCCGGCCGACATGAGCAATAGTGTTCGCGCTCGATTGGGCCGCAAGCGAACGAACTGACGTTCTTCGCCGTACTCGACGAGAACACTGCAATCGAAACCGCTCAATTCCAGCGTGCCCCCCGAAAACAAACGCTTTTCTAGCTTCCAGGTGCGCTGTTCGTCGAGATCGACTTTCTCGCTCAACACTTTCTTCAATTCCGGCCGGTCGTTTTCGCCGGCGCCGTCCTTGGCCTGGCTTTCGATCTGCAAACGAAGATACATCTCGTTGCGCCGAGTGACCTCCAGCTTTTCCTTCTCCGTCTCCAACTGCGTACTGAGTTCCTCAACACGAACTCGAAGTTGGTTGGCTTCCGCGACCTTGGCGTTCCGCTGTTCCTTGGCTGTACTCAATTCCTTCCGAAGATCCCCAAGGTTTTTGTCGACCGTTTTCACTTGCGCGGCGAGATCCGCGCGTTGCATGCCGACTTCATACGCGCCCGCAAAACCGGCGATGATACCCGTCAGGATGAGCGCTCCTGCAATCCACCCGGAAATCGCGAGATGGCGGCGACCGATGGCATCCGAGCTATGAGTACCCCCAATCAAAGCCACAAGTAGGCCCACAAAGGCCAAAAACAAACCAAGATATGTCACCATTCCCACGACACCCAAGTAACTGTTTGTCCCTTAGAATTATCCACAGGATAGCACCTCTGATCGCAAGGTCTATCCCGCATTTCAATTGACAAGAGCAAATACTCCCGGCAACTCGGCGCTCCACTAAAAAATCTCTCGGTGCGGAACAAGGAAATACGGGATGGTAGCCGACGGCAGCTCAACTCAGCTGAATTTTCCCTTTAGGCCGAGGTGACGGGCGAGGGCATTGAATCGTCGCTCGACCGCTTCGCTGAGAAACACCGGATCGGGCACCGCGAGCGTCAGGCGCTCCTTGCCGACCTCGAGCGGACTCAGTGACAGGAATCCCGGCGCGCCGCCGGAGAGGGTATGCGCGAGGCGCAACGCCAATCCGATGGTTCGCGCGCGCGTGAACCCGTCATCATCGAGAAAATCATGGATCGACGTGACCAGGGGATCGTCCGAATTCCCCTTGTAGCGAACAAAAACGGCAACCGCGAGCAATCCCCGGCCGTCATGGGTCAGCCCGGCGTAAGGAATTCGCAGCACTCTTTCGAACGCATGCAGTGCGCGATAGTCCGGATGTTCGCTCCAACCGATATCCGACAGCAGGCAGGCCGCCAGCCTGAGACGCCGCTGCGCCTCGGTTTCGTCCGCGAACAACGGCGACATCCAATCGAGGATTTCCTGGCCATGCATGGCGAAGCGGCCGGTGCGCTCGGCATGGGTCTCGCAAGCGCTGATCAGCGGGTCCTGGTGCCGCAGGTCGGGCGGCAGTAGCTCCAGCATTTGCCCCTCGCGCATGCCGAAGCCGGAAAACACGACCTTCGCCGGGCGCGCCGCCTCGATGATGGCGGACAGGGCGATCGCGGCATAGGGGAGGGTCTCTACACGACGGCTGGTAATGCCCGAGAGCTGCTCAAGGGTTTCTTGGCCAAGACCGCCTATGAGGTTCGTCAACCGCAACGCGTCAAAAAAACCGATGGTGAAATTGTCCAGAACGTGAAGCGGATGGTGGGTCTGTTCGATCAGAATACGGGCAAGGGCGCGCCAGGAACCGCCGACGGCATAGAACGAACGCCCCTGGATGCCGTCCAGCCAATCGATCTTCTTCAGTCCGGCATCGACGAGGCGCCGCGCTTCGGTACGGTCGCCGCCCGAGTCGTCCTTCAGGCGCAGGTGCCCCAAAGACAACGTGGCGAAGGTGCCGATCTGTCCGTCGTCGAGACCGACCAAATCGAGGCTGCCGCCGCCCAAATCGCCGAGTACGCCGTCGGCCGACGGCACCCCGTTCAGCAGCCCTACCGCAGCCAGCCGCGCCTCCTCGGCGCCTGACAGCACATGCACAGGTTCGCCGCACACTCGCTCCGCCTCGGCGGCGAAGTCCGTGCCGTCGCTGGCATCGCGTACCGCCGCCGTGGCGACGATTTCCAGACGCGCGACGCCCATGGCCTGCACCAGCCGCGCGAACCGCGCCAGTGTCGCCAGCGCCACGGTCGCGCCCTTCTCGTTCAGGCGGCCGGTCTTGCCCATGTCGGCCCCCAACGCACACTGGGCCTTTTCATTGAAGATGGGAATGGGAAGGCGCGTCGGCGTGTCGTACACCACGAGTCGTACCGTATTGGAGCCGATATCGACGACACCGACTCGGCCGGGAGTCGTGGGCGCGGGTTCGGCATTTGCATCCGACGCCGGCGCGAAGTATTGCGACGCAACCATTGAACGATGTTTTCCCTTGTAGTCCCGCCCATGTACACACCGCCGACACGGCATTGCACCCTATGAACCGGGACCATACCACGACCGCTGCAGGGCACAAACGGATGTCAACGCGAGAGACAAAAGCCGCCGCCTAGGCTAACATGGTCGGTTACGGGAGGACCAAAGACCATGTTCAGAACGGCTGAATTGGGGCGTGCGCTTCCAAAGAAAGAGTTTCACGAAAAGCTGCCCATGGTGCGGGCGGAACTTCTCGAAATTCAACAGCACCTGAAGTCGCGCAAATTTCCGACCATCGTCGTGTTTTCAGGGGTGGACGCCGCAGGCAAGGGCGAGACCGTCAATACCTTGAACGAATGGCTGGACCCGCGCTGGCTTATTACGCATGCTTACGGCCCTCCCTCCGACGAGATGTCCGAACGCCCGGAGTATTGGCGCTACTGGCGGGACCTGCCGCCCAAGGGACGCATCGGTTTGTTCTTAAGCTGCTGGTATTCGCGCCCGCTGCTCGACCGTGTTCACGAGCGGATCTCGGAAGCCGAGTTCGATGAAGCCCTGGATCGGGTCATCGCGTTCGAGGAATCGCTGGCGGACGATGGCGCTCTGATCAACAAGTTCTGGTTGCACCTCGGCAAAAAAGCACAGAAGGAACGGCTGCGCTCACTGGAAAAGGACCCCCTGACCCGCTGGCGGGTTACGCAGACCGACTGGGACCATTGGCATCTCTTCGACCGCTTCACGGCCGCCGCCGAGCGTCTGATTACCCGAACCAGCACGGGCTTGGCGC
>JAHCKI010000017.1 GCA_026125865.1 Rhodospirillales bacterium | reverse complement strand
CGCCTGTCCGTGGTGCTTCTACGCAATTCCAGCGAGATCCTGAAAACAGCGTCCTTCACACACTAAAACCGGGGAATTCCGGAAACAGCGTCCGTAGGAGTAAGGGCATAGTTCCATATGGTGTCCACTCATATACATAGTCCAAGCGGCACGCTCTTGCTTCTTTCTTTTGGCTTCCCCCATGACGTCTTCTCCTATGTCCTAACTGAAGGCGGCAACGACAGTTTCGATAGGCAGGAACAGCGTGCGGCTGTCCTCGGGATATTCGATGAATTCCGCGCAGTGCAGATAAAAGCGTTTCGCCGCATCGTCCTTGGCATGAACAAGAACCGCCCCGATGCCGATGCTCTGCGATGCCAGCGCGATCCGGCGCAGCGCGTCCGATAACAGGTCCGCGCCGAGACCCTTGCCGGCCTGGTCGCGGCTGACCGCCAATCGTCCGATGACGGAAACCGGTAGCGTGTCGGGCGCATTGCGCCGCACCTTGCCGGGCGCGGCCATGCGCCCCACCGATCCGGCCGAGATGCAGAAATAACCGACGACCCGATTGCCCTCGCACACGACATAGGTGCGCGAGAACCGGCTTTCGTTCTTCAAGGCCCGATGGCGCAGCCAGTCGTTCAGCGCCGGCTCGCCACAATCACACGACGAAAGATCATGCTCGGCGGTGAGGGGAACGGGAGAACACAGCGGCAATTCGGGATCGTCCGGTTCGCCGTCTATTTCCGCCATGCCGGAGTCCGGCGCAGCAGCGCCTTGAGCTTCGGTCCCGGCGCGGGCGGATTGTCGAGCGCCTGCATGAAGGCGTCGTAACGCTCGGAATCGAGCGTGAACAGACGCCGGTCGAGCAGCACATCGACCGCCTGCCGCCGCGCGCACTCGACCATGAACTCCGTGCGCGTCTTGCCGAGGACCGCCGCCGCATCGTCGATGAGTTGGCGGGTGCCCGTTTCGATCCGCAAGTTGATGCTGCTCTTGGCGTCGGACGCGGAAGCACGGACCGTGACAGCGGTGGTCGCGGAGCGGTCGGTCTTGGAGGGGGCGCGTCGCGTGTTTGTCATGGCCGGACTATGGGCGCTTGTATCCACAGTGTCAATACATCAAAGGATTGGAAAGAATCGGTCATTGCCCCGAGGGACGGGCATGGTATTTCAAAATTTAAGCCTTCGGTGGTATTCTCCGGTCATCGTCAGACGAAGCGGGAGCATGGATGAAACACAAGCCGGCCTTCGGTACCCGCTTTTTCTTCGCCACGGCTCCTTTTCCTTGTCCATACCTTCCCGGTCGCATGGAACGCCGTCTCGTCGCCGAACTGTGCGGACGGGACAGCATTTCCTTCCACGACACATTGTCGCTGGCCGGCTTCCGCCGCAGCCACCGGTTCGCCTATATCCCGGTCTGCCGAGATTGCTCGGCATGCGCCACCGTCCGCATCGTTACGCCGGAGTTCGTGGCCAATCGCACGCAGCGGCGTATTTGGAGGCGCAACAGCGACCTCACCGCCACCGAAATGGCGCCTTGCGCCACCGAAGAACAGTTCGCCCTGTTCCAAAAATACCAAGACCACCGCCACACCGGCGGTGAAATGGCGCGAATGGACGAATTCGACTATCAAGCTCTGGTCGAGGACACGCCCGTCGATACGATGGTCGTGGAGTTCCGTGACGAAACGTCCGCTCTCGTCGCCGCCTGTATCGTCGACTGTCTCGCCGACGGCTTTTCGGCGGTGTATAGTTTTTTCGATCTGAGCGAACCGCGGCGGAGCCTCGGCACCTACATGATTCTTTGGCTCGTCGAACGCGCGCGGATACTGGAACTGCCGAACGTCTACCTCGGATTTTGGATCTCGGATTCCCCCAAAATGGCGTACAAGGTCCACTTTTCTCCCATCGAGGCGTGTACGCCGGAAGGCTGGAGGCGCTTGAATCCGGATGATCGGGAGGTCATGCGATATTTTCGGTCCGAGCCTTGACATGAAGCGGAAAACAGTGAAACGGCGGGGGTTCCTGCGCGCCGCCGGCATCACCGGCGCCTTGGGCCTCGCGGCGACGATGGCGCCATCCGCGCCGGCAATCGCGCAGCGCCGACGCGAAATCCGCATGCTGACGACATGGCCCGCCGACTTCCCCGGGTTTTCCGCTGCCGCCAAGCGCCTGGCCCAACGCATCACCGCGTTGAGCGGCGGAACTCTGGCTGTCGAGGTTTTGCCATCGGGATCGCTTGTGCCGCCTTTCGGGGAGTTCAACGCGGTCGGCGACGGCAAGGCCGAAATGTATCACGCCATCGAGTCCTACTGGCATGACCGCTCGCCCGGCTTCGATTTTTTCGGGGCCCTCCCCTTCGGCTTGACGCCGCAGGAAATGACGGCCTGGATTTTCCAAGGCGAGGGCCAGACCTTGTGGGACGCCCTCGCCGCCGGCTTCAACATCAAGCCGTTCATGGCCGGCAACACCGGTATTCAGAAGGGCGGCTGGTTCAAACGGGAAATCAAGACCGTCAACGACCTACGGGGGCTCCGGATCGCAGTCTCGGGCCTGGGGAGCCAGGTCTATCGTCGACTGGGCGCCGCTCCCGTGGTTCTGCCCGGACGCGAGATCCCCGAAGCCCTCGGCAGTGGCCGCATCGAGGCGGCCGAATGGTTCGGCCCGTGGCATGGTCAGACCGTGTCCCTGCCCCAGGTCGCACCGTACTACTCCTATCCCAGCGTTTTCGAGCCGGGAACGACGCTCTCCCTCGGTGTCAATCTGGATTTCTGGAACAGCCTCTCCGACACGCAGAAACAAGTCATCGTGGTGGCCGCCACCGCCGAAACAACCGTCACCCTCGCCGAATTCGAAGCCCGCAACGCCGACGCCATGGCCGAGATCGAACGGCAGAAGGCGATCGAACCGCGCAAACTGCCGAATGACGTGCTCATGGCGCTGGGTGAAGCGGCGGGCGACGTCGTCGCCGAGGCCGGGGCCTTCGACGACATGACACGATGGATTTATCAAGCCTACATCGCTTTTCGGGGCAAATCCGTGGCCTGGTCGAAGCTGTCACGGCACGCGTACCTCCAGGCACGGCTCCTGCCGTTCGCCTACGATCGCCAATCGACACTTTAGGGTCCGCAAAAACACCCTCCGCGACGCGCGGTTTGTACCGCCGTTGCAAGTTGTTCGAAATCACGGTTACCATGCGCCGCAACGGAAACGCGGAATGTCGCGCCGTAAGCGCCGAAAGCCTTGCGTACCTTCAATGCGTTTTCCATTTGGATGGATTGTCTTGGGAAGGAACGGTTTCATGAAGCGTCGTCAGTTTATCAAGGGTACCGCTGTCGCAGGCGTGGCCGGAGTCGCGGCCTCGAGTTTTCCCGCGCCCGCCATCTCGAAAGACACGATGGAATGGCGAATGGTCACCACTTGGCCGAAGAATTTTCCGGGCTTGGGCACGGGCGCCGAATTGCTGGCAAAGTTCATTACCGAGGGCACCGGCGGCCGCCTGTCCGTCAAGGTGTTCGGCGGCGGTGAAATCGTTCCGGCATTCGAGTCCATGGACGCGGTGGCCAACGGCACCGTCGAAATGGGACACGGCGCGCCATACTACTGGAAGGGCAAAGCGGCTGCTGCGCAGTTCATTGCCTCGATGCCGTTCGGCATGACGGCGCAGGAACAAAACGCCTGGTTTCAGTACGGCGGCGGTCAGGAACTGGCCGACGAGGTTTACAAGGGACTCGGCTGCAAGTTCTTCCCGTCCGGCAATACCGGCACGCAAATGGGAGGCTGGTTCAACAAGGAGATCACCAGCCTAGAGGACTACAAGGGCCTCAAAATGCGCATCCCCGGCCTCGGCGGCGAAGTGGTGAAAGCCGCGGGCGGCAACGTCGTCAACCTGCCGGGCGCCGAAATCCCGCCGGCGCTTCAATCGGGCGCCATCGACGCGACCGAATGGGTCGGCCCCTACAACGACTTGGCTTTCGGGCTCTACAAGAGCGCCAAATACTACTACTACCCCGGCTGGCACGAACCGGCGACGGTGCTCGACAACTTCATCAACATTCAGGCGTGGGAGAAATTGCCGGATGACATCAAGTCCGTTGTCGAATCCGCCAACACTGCCGTCAATCAGATGGTTCTCAGCGAATTCATCGCGCGCAACAACGCCTCGCTCAGGTCCTTGGTCAATGACCACGGAGTCGTTCTCAAGAAATTCCCGGACGAGGTGCTGGCCGGCCTCGGCGCTATCGCCGGAAAGGTCATGAACGACCTGGCATCGGGTGATCCCCTCAGCCGCAAGGTGATGGACTCCATCCTCACCTTCCGGAAAGACGCCAAGGCCTGGTCGGTGGTATCGGAAACCGCCTTCACGGCCGCCCGCCACCTGGATTTCCCGTACGCCGAAGCCAGTAAGGGCTAAAGACGACCGATGACCTGCGACCGGCCGACTGAACATACGCGGTCGGTCGCGATGACGGGGTTGAGTTGCCGGCATCACTCTTCAAACGTCATTGCGAGTCGGCGCTGCCGGCGCGGCAATCCATCGGCAACGACGGCGGAAAGGCGCGGTGGTGCGCCGGTGGCGGAGATGTGGATCGCCGCGTTCCCTCCGGTCGCTCTTGACGACGGTTGAAAAACGGCCTCTTGAACCCGATGTTTTAGGGACAGGCGCGGTTTCGTGGCCTGGACTGGCGCGGCGCAGTCCGGGAATCGTTGGCACCGTGCCGAGATGTTTCCCGGATTACGCTGCCCTAATCCAGGCTACGGGTGCCTGTTCCGCACGACCGCGATACGCTGAAACTTTAGACTAAAAATCGATGGTCCATATTCCGTTTGCCTATTTTTTGGGCAAGTCGTCGATTTTGAGTGAATTTTGCGCAATATCATCGAAGATAAGACCAAGCGGCCGTACGCTCATCGCCTAAAATCCTCCTAACATATTGAAATAAAATAAATTTTCTGCGGAAACCGAAAACCGGATGGCAGCGATTTTTTTGGCATGAACCTTGCTAGGAAGTCTGGATAGGGCTGACGTTGGATCAGAGGAAGAGGACGAAGGGAAAGGCAGAATGCAGCCCGAGGGTTTTTTCGACGAGATGCATGGCTTCGACGGCGCGGTCCAAAACGCCTATCGGGGATACGCGGAATGGCTAACAGGCATGCCGCTCAACCGCTTGGCGGAGAAGCACCAGCATGCCGACGCCCTGTTCCGCCGTTTGGGGATTACCTTTGCCATCAACGATGAAAACAGTGATGGCAACGGCACCGAACGACTTATACCGTTCGATGTCATTCCTCGAATCCTCGGCGCCGATGAGTGGAGCGTGGTTGCGAACGGCGCTTGCCAGCGTGTCCGTGCCATCAATGCCTTCCTGCACGACATCTATCACGAGCAGGAAATCCTCAAGGCCGGACGCATACCCGCGAGTCTGGTGCTGAACAATCCGGCTTTCCGTCCCGAAGCCCTCGGTCTGGATTTGCCGGGCGGAACCTACGTGCATGTCGCCGGCATCGACGTGGTTCGCGTCGGCCCGGGCGAGTTTCATGTTCTTGAAGACAACGCCCGCGTTCCTTCCGGTGTCTCCTACATGCTGGAGAACCGGGCGACGATGATGCGCCTGTTCCCGGAATTGTTCGTCAAGCAGCCGGTGGCTCCGGTCTCACACTATCCCGAACTGTTGTTGCGCACCCTCAAGGCGTCCGCACCGGCGGGAGTGAGGGACCCTTCGGTGGTCGTTTTGACGCCGGGCCACTTGAATAGCGCGTATTTCGAACACGCCTTTCTCGCACGCGAAATGGGGGTGGAACTTGTCGAGGGACTTGACCTCGTCGTCGATGACGACCTCGTCTTCATGCGCACCACCGAAGGCCTCAAGCGCGTCGATGTGATCTACCGCCGCATCGATGACGACTTCATCGACCCCCTGGCCTTTCGCGCGGATTCATACTTGGGGGTTCCGGGCCTCCTGGCGGTCGCGCGCAACGGCGGGGTCGCGTTGGCCAACGCCATCGGCACCGGAATAGCCGACGACAAGGCGATCTACGTCTATGTGCCCGACATGATCGATTTCTATCTGGGCGAAAAACCGATCCTGAAGAACGTTCCCACCTATAGCCTGCGCGATGCCGACGACCGCGCCTATGTTCTTGACCATCTCGAAGAACTGGTGGTGAAGGAGGTGGCGGGCGCGGGCGGCTACGGCATGCTCGTGGGACCGGCCAGCACGGCCGAACAGCGCCAGGAGTTCCGCGCAAAGATTCTTGCCAACCCGAACTCCTTTATCGCCCAGCCGACGCTCAAGTTGTCAACCTGCCCGACACTGGTTCAGAACGAAATTCAGCCGCGTCATGTGGACCTCAGACCGTATGTGCTCACGGGCGAAACCACGGTGGTGGTGCCCGGCGCGCTGACGCGGGTTGCGCTTCGCAAGGGTTCGCTCGTCGTCAACTCGTCGCAAGGCGGCGGCACCAAGGATACCTGGGTGTTGGAGAGGTAGAAAAGGCCATGCTCGGGCGCACAGCCAATAACGTCTACTGGATGGCTCGTTACGTTGAGCGCGCCGAGAACCTTGCTCGGCTTCTCGCGAGCACCTACCACATGTCTCTGTTGGCGCCCGGCGCCGGCGTTGACGTCAAGAACTGGGAAGCTCCCCTCTCCCTGTGTGCGGATCCGTCGGTCTTCTACGACCGTCATGAGGAGGTTTCGGCCGCCAATGTTCTCAAATTCATGGCGCTCGATCCCGACAACCCGAGCAGTATCCGCTCAAGCATCCGCTTCGCCCGCGACAATGCCCATGCCACCCGCAATGAACTGACCACCGAAGTGTGGGAAGCGATCAATCAGACGTTTTTCGAGTTGGAGACCATCAACTACCCGAAGATGCTGGATCTTGGCTATCAAGAGTATTTCGACTGGGTGAAGGAACGCTCGCATCTGTTTCGCGGGGCGGTGTTCGGCACCATGCGCCGGGGCGAGGCCTTTACCTTCTCGCGCCTTGGCACCTTCATCGAACGCGCCGACAACACCTCACGGTTTCTTCACCTGAAATGGGCGCTGCTCACACCTAGCGTTTCGAAGCCGGTAGCCGCCGAGGACTACTATCGTTGGGGCGCATTGCTTCGAGCCTTCAGCGCATTCAAGGCCTATCGCGAGGTCTACTCCGTCATCATCGAACCGCGGCGTGTCGCGGAGTTGCTGGTCCTGAGACGGGACATGCCGCGGTCATTGTTCGCTTGCACCGGCGAACAGCTGGCGATACTGACCAACCTGCGCAGCAATGCGGCGTGCACACTGCAAGCAGCCCAAACGTTCAACAGAATGGAAGTCAGCCGCATCGACAGTATCCTGCGGTCCGGGCTGCCGCGTTTCCTCAACGACTTCATTCGCCGAAACAGCGAACTTAACGATATGATCGGCCGGGAGTTCATGCTGGTCCAATGAGACTGAACATCTACCACGAAACCCACTATCGTTTCGGCGAAGCGGCCGAACATAGTACGCAGTATTTGCGGCTGACGCCGCGACCGGACTCGTGTCAGCACGTGTGCCACTGGCAGCTTTCCACGCCGGGCAAGGTGCGAAGCTGGACCGACGGTTTCGGCAATTTTGCGCACATCTCCGTTCAGGACGGCAAACACGACGAAGTGGCCGTTATCGTTCGCGGCGAGGTCGAAACGCTGGACACCGCCGGCATCGTACCGCCCGACGACGGTCTGCCGCCGCTGATGTTCTTGCGCGAGACCCGACTGACGGCCGTCAATGAGCCGCTTCGCGCCTTGGCGGAACCGTTTCGCGAGAGGATCGAGGATGAAGGCGCCATCGCCGCGTTGCATGCGGTGATGATGAAACTCATGGACGTCATCGAATACCGTTCCGGACACACCGATGCCGACAGTACCGCCGCCGAGGCTCTTGATCATGGCTACGGTGTGTGTCAGGACTTGGCCCACATCTTCATTGCATGCTGTCGCTGTCTCGGCATTCCGGCGCGCTATGTCAGCGGTTACCTGTTCGACGACGGCAACACCATCGGCAGTGTCGCGAGCCATGCCTGGGCGGAAGCCTATATCGACGATCTCGGCTGGATCTCGTTCGACCCCACCAATGGCATTTCGGCCACTGAATCCTATGTTCGCTTGGCGGTGGCTCTGGACTATGATGGCGCATCACCGATCCGCGGGGTACGACGCGGCGGTGGGATGGAGGACATGACGGTCCGCATCGAAGTTGTCAACGAATAGCTTCGCGGATCGCTTTGTTCTTTTCTGTTTTTTTTCATAATGTTCGCCGGCGCCGGCGCCAAACGGCCAGAGGACGAGATGAGCTACTGCTTGGGAATCAAGGTTGCCGAGGGTCTTGTGTTTGCCTCCGATTCTCGGACCAACGCGGGTGTCGACAGCGTGTCCACATTCCGCAAGCTGTTCGTGTTCGATGAACCCGGCGAGAGGGTGATCGTGGTCCTGACGGCGGGCAACTTGGCCGTCACGCAAGAAGTCGTCAACATGGTGGACCGAGGACTGGCGTTCGACGACGCCGAGCGCAATATCCTCCTCGTGGAATCGATGTTCGACGCCGCTCGGGTCATCGGCAATTGCCTGAGAACGGTGTTCGATCGCGATGCCGACTATTTCAAGGCCCATTCCAGTGAATTCGTCGCGTCGTTGATCGTCGGCGGCCAGATAAAGGGCGAACGGCCGCGCCTGTTCATGCTGTATCCCATCGGCAATTTCATCGAAGCGTGCGAGGAGACCCCCTATTTCCAACTCGGTGAAACAAAGTACGGCAAGCCGATCCTCGAACGCGTGCTGGCGCCCGAACTCGGCGTGATGGAAACGGCCAAATGTGCCCTGGTCTCTTTTGACTCGACCATTCAGGCCAACATCTCGGTGGGACCGCCCATTGATTTATTGATCTACCGTTCGGATACCTTCCGCGTCGAGACCCGCCAGCGCATCGAGGAAAACGACCCGTACTTCCTGGGCCTTCGCCAGCATTGGAGCGAAGGACTTCGTCGCGTCTTCACCGGAGCCCCCGACCCGCAGTGGGGCTCGGCGGATTCATGATTGCCTCCCGTTTAGTCAAAAACACGCTTCGGCGTTGCGATATTGATTTTTTGCAAGCGCGAAGGTAGCTTCGGCTGGAAACATGGGTATCCGACTGAGCGGATGCCGAACGCAAAAACCGATCCCCGGGGGAGCAACAGGACATGCCAATCAAGTGCATCGTCATTGGTCAAAGCACTGATTCACGGCGCGCCGTGCGCCTACAATTGGGAATCGATCTCACCAAGCGTTTCGATGCCCACCTCAATGTGGTCTGCGTCGGCGAACGGCCCGACTACCCGGCGGGGATGATCGGCCGAGCGGTGTCCCTCGCCTACTTGGAAGAGGCGACCGAGGCCGCGAAACAGCGAATCGAAACCGTGAAGCTGGAGGTCGAGGCGGCGTGCGCGTCGCTGCCGTCCTGGGAATGGCATGGCGAAGAAGGCGCGGCCGAGGAGATCATTGCCAATTTCGCCCACCTGTCGGATCTGGTCATTGTCGGGCAATCTCCCCTCACCCATCCAGAGGGCATGGTTTCCCTGCACATTTCCGATTACCTGGTGATGTCCGCGGGTTGCCCTCTGCTCCTGGTTCCGAAAGGCTGGAAGGTGTCACCGCTGGGACGACGCATTCTGATCGCCTGGAAGAACTCGAAAGAAGCGATCTCGGCGGTGCGCAGCTCTTTCCCGTTCCTATGCGATGCCGAAGAGGTATTCATTCTCGCCGCTCCTACCGAAAAATCCGAGACTTCGCCTGGAAGCGATCTCCGGGACTATCTCGGTTACCATGGTGTCAATGCCAAGATCTATGGCGCCACCAAGGGCGATGGTGGTGAAGCGATCCTCGCGGCCGCCAGCGATTGCGGCTGTGACCTGATCGTCATGGGCGCCATGGGCCATAGCCGGTGGCGCGAGATGATCCTCGGCGGCGCCACCGATCATGTCATGCGGCACACCACTATTCCGGTAGTCATGCGGCACTAGCCGCAGGCCCCGTGATCATGCAGCGCTAGCCGCCGGAACAGCCGCACGGCCGCCCTCGGCGGACGTCAGCGGCTCTTGAGGCCGAGAATATAGGCGATCAAATCGCTGGTCTGATCGCGCGACAGCACGATATCAGGCATCTCCCCGTGCGGTGTTTGTAAGAACACGCGCAACGACGTCTCGGTTGCGGACGGATCGTCAGCCATCATCTGAAACGTCGGCAGGCCGCCTAAAACCACGTCTTCGCCCGGCGCGACGATGTGACATTCGGCGCACTGCCTTTCGGCGATTTCCCGGCCGAGGATCGGATCACCGGGAAGGTCCGCGGCGAATGCCCGGCCCCCGCCGATCGATACAAGCATGACCCCGGCGAGTATCGCTCGACGTCGCAAGCGCCTGCCAGCCAACCGAAACGGCCTCACCCTCATAGGAAGAAGATGAAGGTGACGACGGCGAACAGCGGCAGCAAGATAAGCCCCGACCAAGCGAGATAGCCGAAGAAGCTGGGCATTTTGACCCCCGCCGATTCGGCGATCGCCTTGACCATGAAATTGGGGGCGTTGCCGATGTAGCTGTTGGCGCCCATGAACACCGCACCGGCGGAAATAGCCATCAGCGTCGATCCCATCGATCCCATCAACATGTCCGCTTCGCCGCCGGCGGCGTTGAAGAACACCAGATAGGTCGGCGCGTTGTCGAGGAAACTGGACAGTGCTCCAGTTACCCAGAAATACATGGCGTCGACCGGCTTGCCGCCTTCGCTCACCAACGAGACCACCGATTTCAGGGCGCCCGCCTCGCCGGCCTTGAGGATGGCGATTACCGGCATGATCGTGACGAAAATCCCGGCGAACAGCTTGGCCACTTCGAGGATTGGACCCCAATTGAAAGCGTTGGCTTTGCGGTGCTCGCGGTCGGTGTAACTCCACGACACCCACGTGATCACCAGCAACAATACGTCGCGCACCAAGTTCTGCAGTTCCACCTCGACATGGTAGATGGTGAACGTGATGCCCGGCTTCCACATGCCGCTGAGCAATACGGCGCCGACAACGCAAGCGAGCAGACCGACGTTGGCCCAGCCGTTGATGCCGACACGAGTCTTGTCGCCGGTGCCGGCATTGCGCACCGATTCCGATTCACGGCGATAGAAGAAGGTGTCCATGGCGAAGAAAATCACCAGCAGTGGGATCGCCACCACCAGCATCGGCGCAAACACGTGCACCGTCGGCCAGAAAAAGTCCACGCCCTTGAGGAAACCCAGGAACAACGGCGGATCGCCCAGCGGCGTCAGCGCACCACCAACATTGGAAACCAGGAAAATGAAGAAGATGATGACGTGCACTTTGTTCTGACGCGCGGCATTGGCCCGCATGACGGGGCGGATCAACAGCATGGACGCACCGGTGGTGCCGGTCCAACTGGCGATCGCCGTGCCGGCGGCAAGGAAGGCGGTGTTGGACGCGGGTGAACCCTGAAAACTACCCTGGAAGTGGATGCCGCCGGCAACAGTGAACAGCGCCAGCAACAGAATAATGAACGGGAAGTACTCCAGCAGCAGGAGGTGCAAAACCTCGAATAGCGTCAGCTCCCAGCCGAAGGCTATGAAGAACGGGACCAGGGTGACGGCAACCCAGAACGCCGACACCTTTCCGAAATGCTCCTCCCAGAAGTGCGGCGCCGCCAACGGAAAAACGGCGATCGACAACAGGATTCCGGCAAACGGCACCGCCCACAGCAATCCCAGTTGGGCGCCGTCCAGATGCGGCGCGCCGGCATGAGCATCGCCGTGTCCGCCACCAGCCGCCGCCAACGCCACCAATGGCAGAAGCCACACTATCGCCGCAGCAAAACTCGCAACACCGTACTTCCTCATCCGACCTTCCCCACCTTGCACGACGCCCTGCCTCGCGCCACACCTTTAAAAAAGCCGTTTCGGGCTCTAGACGCAGACCCGCACACACGGCCCATTTTGCAACGCACAAATTAATACCTGGAACTTTCCGCATGTGCAAACGCTAGAGAACGGTAAGATTGAGCCCACTCAGCCTGATCGTATGGCCGTTCTCTAGATCATTGATATTTAGAGCAAACTCATGCGATCAGGTCGAGTCACCCGATCGCATGAGTTTGCTCTGGAGTTGGGATCATGCTTGCCCCTGTCGCGGTCGGTTGATAAATCAAGCACGCGTCCGTCACGGATGTGTCCCGCAGGAGTTTTCCCCAAGCCGTGCTGCAACGTCTCTACGACTGGACCTTCAAGCTCGCCGTTCATCGGCATGCGCTGTGGGCGCTCGCCGCCGTGTCGTTCATCGAAAGCTCGTTCTTTCCCATCCCGCCCGACATCTTGCTGATTCCGATGGTGCTCGCGGCCCGCAACCGCGCGTGGCTGATCGCCGGCGTGGGCACGGTTGCCTCGGTGCTGGGCGGCATGGCCGGTTATGGTATAGGCTATTTCCTTTTTGAGGAGGTCGGCCGGCCCCTGCTCGAATTTTACCATTACGGCGAAAAATTCGAGGAATTTCGGGGATACTACAACGAGTGGGGCGCATGGATCGTCGCCGGCGCGGGGGTCACCCCCTTCCCCTACAAGGTGATCACCATCGCCAGCGGCGTCACCGCGCTCGACCCGTGGACGTTCACCATCGCGTCCGTGCTGTCCCGCGGCGCGCGTTTCTTCATCGAAGCCGCTTTGCTCTGGTATTTCGGCCCCCCCATCCGCAATTTCGTGGAGAACAATCTGGTGAAGGTCGCCACGGTGTTCTTCATCCTGCTCCTCGGTGGATTCGCCCTGATCCGTTTTCTATAGACTTTAAGCGTTGCCGCCGCCGGTTCGACCGTGGACGCGGCGGTTCGGATCGCCCTGCCCCGTTATAGTGTATAGTGAACCCATGCTCGAACGGCTCCCATACCCGCGATTGACGATACCGCTCGCACTATTGGCGAGCGCCGTCGGCGCTCTCGCTTCGGCGTTCGTCGGCGAATACGTCTTTGGTCTCGAACCCTGTGTCCTCTGCCTCTACGAGCGCGTTCCCTACGGTATTGTCGCCGTGCTCGCGGGCCTCGCGATCCTGGTGCGGGCGCGGGACGGGTCGCAGGCGTGGCTGGTCGCCGGCTGCGGGCTCGTGTTTCTGGCAGGAGCCGCGCTGGCCTTCTACCACGTCGGCGTCGAGCAGCATTGGTGGGCCGGATTTTCCGGCTGCTCCGGAACGCTCCCGCAAAATCTCACCATCGAGGATTTTCGAGCCAGCCTCGCCGAAGCGCCGCGCAAATCGTGCGACGACGTCGATTGGCGTCTATTCGGTATTTCGCTCGCCGGTTACAACGTCCTTGTATCCGTGGCTCTGGCAACCATATCGTTTCTGGGCGCTCGGCTTCTTTTTCGGAGGGCTTACCCGTGAACGAGACGACACCAAGGCCCGGACGGCTACCCGGCGACCTTACCCGCGAACAACTCATCGATCGCATCATCCGCGTCGATCAGGCCGGGGAATACGGCGCCGTTCGCATCTACGAAGGACAGCTGAGCGTGCTCGGACGCAAACGGCCGGGTCCCGCGATCAAGCGCATGGCCGTGAAGGAGCGCGAGCATCTCGCCACCTTCAACGCATTGGTCGGTGAGCGTCGGGCGCGGCCGACGGCGCTGCAGCCCCTATGGCATGTCGCCGGTTTCGCCCTTGGCGCCGCCACGGCGCTGATGGGGCCGCGGGCGGCCATGGCCTGCACCGTCGCCGTCGAAGAGGTCATCGACGAGCACTACGCCAAGCAAGTGGCGATGCTGGGCGACGACGAGACCGACCTGCGCGACATTTGCCAACGCTACCGTGAGGACGAAATCGAGCACAAGGAAACGGCGCGCCGGCACGGCGCCGAACGAACCCTCGGCTACCGTCCCCTCACGGAATTCATCAAGGCCGGCTCCCGCGCCGCCATCTGGCTCTCGGAACGGATTTAGAGCGCGGATCGTAGCTTATGGTTGCGCACCCCCACGGGAGCGGAACAGCCGGCCCCCCTATTCAGCGCCTATTCCGCCCCGAGAGAAACCGGATCGCGCTCAACGCGCTCGAAACTGATCTTCAGCCTGGTTCCGGTCGCCTTGGCGAAACGCTCGAGGGTGCGGGTCGAGGGCCGAACACGCCCCCCCTCCAAACGCGCAATGACCGACTGCGTCGTCCCCATGCGATGGGCCAATTCCTCCTGCGTCAGACCCGCCTCGGCTCGCGCCTTGATGAGAGCGCCTATGAACTCAAACTCCGGACCAAGCTTCTCGTATTCCGCCCGATACTCCGGATCTTTCATCCATTGTTCGTGCAAATCTCTTACGCGGGTCATCCCTGAACCTCCTTCGCCCGTTTCAGGGCCAATTCAATTTCCCGGCGCGGCGTCTTTTGGGTCTTCTTCACGAACACGCGCACCACGACAACGCGCCTGCCCTTGGCCGTCACATATAGCGCACGGGAGATGCCATCCTTGCCCGTCAAGCGCATCTCCCACAAAGGGCCTTCCAGATGCTTGACAAGGGGCTCTCGCGCTTGTTCCAGCTCGCGTAGGGCGGAATAGCCGAAGGCGTATTCCGCCGAATGCCGTCGATCGGCTAAGATTACAATGCCGCACCAGGAGTATCGATGCCCGACTACCGTCGTTACCGAGTGCCCGGAGGCTGCTACTTCTTCACCGTCGTCCTGTTGCGCCGCTGCGGTAATCGACTGTTGACGGAGCGGATCGACCTCTTGCGGCACGCGGTGCGGCATGTTCGCGCCGCCCGACCGTTCACAATCGATGCCTGGGTTGTCTTACCCGACCATCTGCACGCGATATGGACTTTGCCGGAGGGTGACGACGATTTCCCGACACGCTGGCGTCTGATCAAAACGCTTTTCGTACGTGGACTTCCGCCGACGGAAAAACTGACTCCAGTCAGAAAGAGGAAGGGAGAACGCGGTATTTGGCAGCGCCGTTTTTGGGAGCACGTGATCCGGGATGACGCTGACTTTGCCGCGCATATGGACTACGTCCATTTCAACCCGGTCAAGCACGGGCTCGTTGCCACCCCCGCCGAATGGCCACACTCGACTTTTCGCGCTTGTGTCGAACGCGGGCTGTATCCGCTGTCCTGGATCGGCGGGAACCAAGACCTTGTCGCTGGCGAGCCTGGGGAATAGCAGCATCCGGCGGAATACGCCTTCGGCTATTCCGCCCTACGCGGGCTACGCGGGCTGCGCGAGATGAATTGATCCGCAAGGCTGTGGTAGACTACTTGGTGCCCGAGTGGTCCTGCTGCTCGCTGAACGCGGCCGCCGCGTCCCGCGCCCCGTGCATCACTCTGACGATGACAATCGCGGTTTCCGTGGGGCGATAGTAGATCGCGTAGTCCCTGTAGAAATGCACGCGCAAGCCAGGGGCGAGAGTGTCGCGACGCGGCCCGAGTTCCGGGTGTTGACGCAGCGGTTCGAACGTATCCTCGATCCGCCGGACGAACTCACTCGCCGTCTCCGGCGAAGCTTCGGCGATGAAGGACCAGATTTCAGCAAGATCGTCTTCGGCCCGATCGGTTATACGGAGGGCGAGCGGTCGGATTGTTTTCTTTTCCCCTTCGCTATGACCCGGTCAGCGTCAAAATCCCGAACCTGGCCCCTCTCCATATCCTCGATGCCGGCCAATACGTCAGCGCGCAGTCCGGCAAACTCTTGTTCCTGCACCAAGCGTTTGCGCCGCCAGTCGCGCAACGCCTCGCGGACGATCTCGCTGCTCGAGGCGTATTCACCGGAATCGACCGCGACCTTGACGGCGTGGACCATTTCCGAGGTCAGGGTTACGGTCAGACGTTCCACCCTATTGCTCATGAGACCCCACCAGATCTTACACCTTCATAATTTATCATACCCAGGCTCACTCACGAAATCCATTTTCGGAAGGTATCGCGCTTCGTACGTGTTGGAGGAGAAGATCCGGGCGGGAGGGGTCGACCACTCGGGAGCTACGATTTCATCAAGCGCCTCGAACGCCCGCTGCGCCCCTGGGAAATCCAGCCCCAAGCCCGCCTCGCGCTCCGCCAACGCTTGAGATGCATATGCTGTCCCCGGTACTAGAAATGGACACCCTACGCCGACATGAACGCACCGGCCGACCACTCGGGACCCCCGGCTTTATAGAACGTCTCGAAGCGATGCTCGGACGCCCGCCGCACCCGAGGACGTCCCTCCCCTAGCCCAGCTCGCCGCCCGCTCCGCGGACGATTGAAATGCGTTGGTTGTCCTCAAATCCGAGAAGGCCACAAATCCCCATCAAACTCGTCATGGCCAAAAGTCGCATGAGCAAGTCCATGTCAAGACCGGAGCCGCCCATGGGCGGTGGCCGAAAGGCCAGTCTTTACATGGACTTGCACATGCGCACACAATTGCACGCGAGAATGAGGGGGGCTTCGAACCAAACTGGTCTCATTCCCGCCTTTTGAGCCATGACCGCGCTCTAGTTGGTGAATTAAATGCCGACTGAAATGCGAATTAACGAATGAGTCCAGCCTTTGTTCATTTTGCTCAGGGTGTAGGTTGGAATAGCCGAAAGGCGTATTCCGACGCATGAAGACGCCGAAACACATACGGCGGATTACGCGAAAGCTAATCCGCCGTACACGAGCTACGTCGCCCTGCCTCTTTCCATCGCTTACGGTCGTCCTCATCAAGCCGGATGTGCCAAAAAAAGGTGCCATTCTTCTTTTCGCGCAGGCCTATGGCGCCGGCTACCGGATGTCCCAAACTGGCCCAACGTCCGGAAAGTGACAGGGACACCATACGGAATCACCTCGACGGTGGGCAACGGGAACTCCAAAAGTGAATGACATCTTTTCCCCCTGACTTTTATTTCCCGCGGTTTTGCAGATGAAGCGCGGTTGCTTGACTCGGGAAGGCCTTTCAAGGCTCTTTCCGCCTTGAAAGGCTGTCCGGACCATCCTGTCCGCAAGGATCTGAAAGTCAAGGGCGCGGAGCGCCGCCTTGCGGTCGAAGACCCTTGACTTTCAGATCCTTGTGGAGCACCCCTCACTTGTCACGCGAATGCCGGGAAGTGTCGAAATGCGTATACTGTCCCTTGAACTCAAAAATGCGTATACTGTCCCTAGCACTCACTCGCCGAAATGCGTATACTGTCCCTAGGACTCACTCGCCACCCCAGTTACAAGGGGTGTAGGTTGGAATAGCCGACAGGCGTATTCCGACGAATGAAGACGCCGAAACCTCACTCATCCCCTCATTT
>JAHCKI010000169.1 GCA_026125865.1 Rhodospirillales bacterium | reverse complement strand
CAGTTGCGACTGGAAGTCGGCGGCATTGGCCTCGGGGATTTCCGAGACCACCGAGGTCTTGCCGAAGCGATAGCTCTGCCCTTCCTCGACGGTGAAGGTCAGGAAGAAATTTTTGCGATCGGGAGTCAGTTCCGCGTTGGCGGCGGTCACGCGGAAATCGGCATATCCCTCTGACAAGTAGAATCGCCGCAGAAGCTCCTGATCAAGCGCCATTCGATCAGGATCGTAGGTATCGTCGGTCGACAGAAAGCGCCACCACGCCGTCTCACGCGTACGCACCACGTCACGCAATTCCGAATCGCTGAAAGCCTTGTTGCCAACAAAGCGAATACTCTCGATTTCGGTGGCCTCGCCCTCGCTGATCTCGAATACGAGATCAATCCGATTTTGCGGAAGCTGAATGATTTTCGGTTCGACCGTGGCGCCAAATCGGCCAGTTCGCCGGTAAAGATCTTGGAGACGCTTGACGTCGCCCTGCACCTTCGACCGCGTGTAGATCTGACGCGGTCGCAGATCGACTTCGCTTTCCAGGGTCTCGTCGTTCACGCGCTCGTTCCCCTCGAACGCGATGCGGTTGATGATCGCGTTTTCCGTAACGGTCACGACCAAGTCATCACCACGACGTGTTATTGCCACATCGGCGAACAAGCCGGTGGCGAACAAGCTCTTGAGAGAGCGATCGATTCGTGTCGAATCGAAAGAATCACCCTCGCGAACGAGCAGGTATGATCGAACCGTTGCCGGTTCGATCCGCTGCGTCCCCTCGACAACGACCGATTGGACGATATTGCCGGTCTGCGCCTGCGTGAATTCGGTGCTCCACAGCCAAGCCAGCGCGGCGCAAATGAGAAGAAGCGATAGTTTTAAACTCTTGTGTTCCACGGCCCGCCCCCGCAATCGCGAGCCCGCCTTAGGTGACGAGCTTCTTGAAAAATTCCACCACCTCAAGCTGAACGAGATCGTTCCAGGTGGCAAATATCATCAGCAGCAATACCAGGACTAGCCCAAACCGAAAACCATATTCCTGAACCCTCTGGTCAAGCGGCCGACCACGAACCGCTTCAACGATATAGTAGGCGAGATGTCCCCCGTCCAACATCGGAATCGGAAACAAATTTATCAGCCCGAGATTGACCGACAACGCCGCCATGAAAAACACCAGATTGATGAGGCCGCCTTGCGCCATTTGGCCTGAAAGCTGCGCGATTCTGAGCGGCCCACCCAATTCCTCGGCGGTACGCGTACCAGAGATGATTTGCCAAAGCGCGCCAAAAATCTGCGTCGTCAAACCCAAGGTTCGATCCGATGCCGTTATGATCGCATCGATCGGACCCAGTCGTTCGTAACCAACCTGAGCCGGATCCGGAGACACACCGAGGAGTCCAACCATCTCCTTACCGCCACCTTCCGCGTCGACCTCCATCGATTTCGGCGTCGCCCTGAGAAGAACCGGCTCGTCGTCGCGCACTATTTCGAATCGAAGCGATACACCTGGGTGATCGCGAACGATGCGGCGCAAATCGCTGAATGAGACGATGTCTTCGTCATCGATGCGAACGATTCGGTCCCCGGCCTCGAACCCGGCCTCGGCGGCCGCGCTCTCCTCTTGGACTTTGCCGACGGCGGCAAGGGGAAAGGGCAGCCCCACAGCCGCGAACAGACCGGTGAGCAGAACGATGGCAAATACGAAATTCGCGATCGGGCCGGCGGCGACGATGGCGGCGCGTTGGCTTATTCGTTTGTGATGGAACGAGACGGTCTTCTCTTCCGGGGTAAGCGCGGCTTCGTCTTCTTCACTTTCGAAATCGTTCTCACCGAACATTTTTACATAGCCGCCAAGCGGTATCGCGCAAACCTTCCATCGGGTGCCATGGCTGTCATTGCGGCCAAAAATCTCTGGGCCGAAACCGATGGCAAACACCTCGACGCGAACGCCGGCACGTCGCGCGATCCAGTAGTGTCCGAGTTCGTGGACGAACACCAGGATCGTAAACACCACGACAAACGGCAGTATCCAGTCGACGATATAGGTTAGGATGTCCATATGAGGTCGAACCACGCTCCTCTTAGCCAGAACCGACGGCGCGAGCGAAAGTGTTCGATACCAACGTTCGAGCCCAATCTCGGGCCTCCAAGTCTGCGTCGAACACGTCCGCAAGCGTCTCCAGCGGTCGATTCGGAAGGGCCTCAAGGGTCTCTTCGACCACCGAGGAGATCTGAGGGAAGGAGATGTCCCTCGCTAAGAAACTATGTACGGCAACCTCATTGGCCGCGTTCAAAACCGTCGGCGCCGTCCCCCCACTATGTAAGGCATGACGGGCGAGCCGCAACGCCGGAAAACGGGTTTCATCCGGTTCCTCGAATGTGAGGCTAGCAATATCGGTCAATCGAAGCCTCGGCGCGGGCGTCCGCATCCGATTGGGCCATGCAAGGGCATAGGCAATCGGTGTCCGCATGTCGGGCGTTCCCAGTTGGGCGAGCACCGAACCATCAACGTAAGCGACCAGACTATGGATCACCGATTGCGGATGAACGACGATCTGTATGTTCTCCGCTTCGACAGGAAACAGGTGGAAGGCCTCTATGAGTTCGAGGCCCTTGTTCATCATGGTGGCCGAATCCACCGAGATCTTCGCTCCCATGTCCCAGTTGGGATGAGCGACGGCTTGTTCGGGGCTTACGCCCGCCATCGCCTCCACATCGAATGTTCGGAACGGACCGCCCGATGCCGTAAGGATCAAGGCTTCGACCCGGTCGGCATTCTCAAAGTCAAAAACCTGAAAAATGGCGCTATGCTCCGAATCCACGGGGATCAGTCGAGCGCCACAACGTTCGACCTCGGCAACCATCACCTCACCGGCCGAGACCAAGCATTCCTTGTTGGCCAATGCGATCGTTGCGCCACGACGAACCGCCGCCATTGTCGGTTCAAGCCCGGCTGCGCCAACGATCGATGCCATCACCCATTCGGCCGGACGGTCCGCCGCCTCGATTACCGCCGCCGGTCCAGCCGCCGCTTCGATATTGGTCCCCCATAGCGCTTCCTTCAGGTCACGATAGGAGGATGGATCGGCCACCGCCGCGAATCTGGCGCCAACGAGACGCGCCTGTTCGGCCAACAACCGCACATTTCGATTGGCCGTCACAGCCTCTACGGTGAACACATCGCGTCGATCGGCGACGAGTTCCACCGTATTACTTCCTACCGAACCGGTCGAACCGAGAATGCTTACGGTTCGCGCCTCGAACCCCGTCGCCCGTGTGGAAGTCGACACTACACCCATTGCCTAATACTGCCGCCCTCGATCGCAACGATCAAGGCCAGGGCGACGCTCGCTGCCATCAAGCCGTCGACACGGTCCAGAAGTCCGCCGTGTCCAGGGATCAGATTGCTTGAATCCTTGACGCCAAACCGTCGTTTGACGGCCGATTCGAACAAATCGCCCATCTGGGCTAGTGCCCCTAGAATGACGCTTATGGCTGCCACCGACAAGACGTCCGGTGCTTCGAATACCAGTGCCGCGGTGGCGCCAACGGCGGCGGCACTCGCCAAGCCGCCGATCAGTCCGGACCACGTCTTCTTGGGGCTTATTTTGGGTGCGAGACGCGGACCACCGACAAGCCGGCCCACCGCGTAAGCGCCGATGTCCGACGCCCAAACCACGACCAGTAACCAGAGGATCAGGTCGCGGCCGCCGATTTCGTCACCACGCAACCAAACCAAGGCGACGCACGGCAATCCGATGTAAACGGCGCCCCCACCTAGCCACGCCTGCCGTCCAGTCGCCCCATAGAGACCAAGGGCCGCCACCACCAAAATCGCAAACGCGCCCGTCCAACCGCTCCATTCAACAGCGACGATCGCCGCAGCAACCGACAAGCCAAGCGCAACCATGACCACAACGGAAAGAGTCTTGGAGCACAAACGACACCACTCCCAGGTCATCAGTATGCTCGCAATGACAATCATGATCTCGAAATACGGTGAGCCATAGTGAACAACCGCCAGAACGGGAATGGCCAAAGCAATGGCAGAAAGTGACCGTGCTACAAGCGGGTTTTGCCGCGTCAGGTTTTCAGGCCGTGGCGGCGCCATAGCGACGTTCACGGCGGTGAAACTCCCTCAAGGCCGCTTCAAAATGTTCATGGGAAAAGTCCGGCCACAATGTATCCATAAACACGAACTCACCGTACGCCAGCTGCCAGAGGAGAAAGTTGCTGATTCTCTTCTCGCCGCTGGTGCGAATCAACAAGTCCGGATCCGGAATATCGGCCGTGTACAGGCGCTCAGCAAAAACGTCTTCGTCGATATCGGCGGGATTGAGGGTGCCGGCTTCCGCTTCCGACGCAAGTTGGCGTGCCACATCTACGATCTCGGAGCGGCCGCCATAGCTCAACGCCATCGCCACCGACAACCGGCGATTGGCCGCCGTTCGCTGCTCCACGTCGGCGATCAATTTGGTGATTTCTTCACCGAAACGCTGGCGATCACCGATCACCCGAAGCTGAATTCCATGTTTGTTAAGAAATTCGACCTCGTTTCGCAGATAATATTTGAGCAACCCTGTCAGGTCTCGAACTTCTTCCACGGGCCGCTTCCAGTTTTCCGAAGAAAACCCGAACAATGTCAGATAGCGGACCCCGAGCTCAATCGCGCTTTCCATTGCCGTTTTGACGGCACGGGCACCCCGTTTATGGCCGGCAGAGCGCGGAAGACCGCGAGCATTCGCCCATCTTCCATTGCCGTCCATAATAATGGCCACGTGATCTGGAGGCGGGGGACTCAAATTGCTACGAGCGACTAATTCCATACCGTCAGACCTGCATTATTTCTCGTTCCTTTTTATCCAGAGCCTCATCAAGCAACTTTATATATTTGTCAGTGAGGATCTGAATCTCCTGCGAATAGTCCCGGTGCTCGTCCTCCGATATCAACTTTTCTTTTTCAGCTTTCTTGAAATCCTCCAATGCATGGCGGCGTACATTGCGAACCGCTACGCGCGCTTCCTCGGCGTAGCGTCCGGCAACTTTGGTCAATTCCACGCGCCGTTCTTCGGTCAGCACCGGGATCGGAATTCTGAGCAATTGGCCGTCGACAGCCGGATTGAGCCCCAGGCCCGAGTCCCGAATCGCTCGCTCGGTCGCCTTGACCAGAGCCTTATCCCACACCTGCACCGTCAGCATCCTCGGCTCAGGCACGCCAACCGTGCCGACCTGCGTGATCGGCATTTGGCCTCCGTAAGCTTCCACGGTAATCGGCTCCAACAAGCTGGCCGATGCCCGTCCCGTGCGAAGCCCGCCAAGTTCCTTTTGGTACACTTCCACGGCGCCGTGCATGCGGCGTTCGACGTCCTTCTTGACCTCTTTGATCTCCGGCCTTTCCAAGGAACGCTCTCCCTATTGAATGATTGTGAATTTTCCTTCGCCCATGACAACTTCGGCCAAAGAACCGGGATTGTGAACACAAAAAACGACAATGGGAACCTTGTTTTCGCGCGCCAGCGCAATTGCCGCAGTATCCATCACGCGAAGGTTGCGCGTCAAAACCTCTTGATAGGATAGTTCCTCGTATCTTGTGGCAGCTGGGTCCACTTTCGGATCGGCGCTGTACACGCCATCAACCTGCGTGCCCTTTAGCAAAACATCGCATCCCACTTCGACGGCGCGAAGCGCCGCTGCCGTATCCGTCGTAAAGAAGGGATTGCCGGTTCCTGCGGCGAAGATGACCACGCGCCCCTTCTCCATGTGACGCACCGCGCGTCGTCGAATATAGGGCTCGCAGACGGAATACATCGGCAGCGCCGACAGCACGCGGGTGTGAATACCATGGCGTTCGAGCACGCTTTGCA
>JAHCKI010000168.1 GCA_026125865.1 Rhodospirillales bacterium | reverse complement strand
GTGTCAGCTCACATCAATGAAACCGCCGCCGCCTCGAACCGGCGACGGTAACCTGTCTTCCAGTTCACGGAGTATGCGAACTGGAGCGGGTGATGGGGATCGAACCCACGCAACCAGCTTGGAAGGCTGGGGCTCTACCACTGAGCTACACCCGCACCAAAGACGTCCATCGGTTCAGCCACGGAAGTGGTGGAGGGGGTTGGATTCGAACCAACGTAGGCGTACGCCAACGGGTTTACAGCCCGTCCCCTTTAGCCACTCGGGCACCCCTCCGACACGCCGCACCCGTCGTCGAACCGGCGTAACGAAGCTTGCCAATATGGTTTTTTGCCGACGGTTGTCAACGTTAGAAAGACAACCGACAACCACCCCCGCCGATCACCGTCATCTCGGTGGAACAGCTTGTCGACATGCCAATACCAATGGTAGTTGTCTCCATGATCAAGCGCAAGCCCCGCCGCACAGTCGGCTCAACAAGAAAAACCGGTCCATCAGGAACGGATGCGAGCCATGCCGCGGCCCGCGGCGGCAAGAACCTTGAATGGCTGTACGGACTGCACACGGCCCTGGCCGCCACGACCAATCCCCTTCGTCGTTGTCAACGATTGGTCGCCACACAGGCAACGGTCGACCGTCTCAAGGCGGCATCGGCGGCCTCCGGTGTCCAACGGCCGGCCGTCGAAACCCTGGAGCGGTTCGATCTGGAGGCTCTGCTCCCCGATCAGGCGGTTCACCAGGGCGTTGCCGTTCTCGCCGAGCCTCTCCCGGACGTGACGCTGCCGGCGCTACTGGAGCGTTTCGATGACGGTCGAGCGATCCGCCTCATCGTTCTCGACCAGGTCACCGATCCCCGCAATGTCGGCGCGATCCTGCGTTCGGCGGCGGCCTTCGGCGCCGACGCCGTCGTCGTTCAGGATCGCCACGCGCCGGAAGTCTCCGGCGCGCTGGCCAAGGCGGCGTCCGGCGCCATCGAGCAGGTGCCCATGGTGCGCGTAGTCAACTTGGCGCGGGCGCTCGCAACCATGCAGGAGGCCGGCCTATGGTGCATCGGCCTCGATCCGGAAGCGGAAACAGCGATCGCCGGTATCGGCACAACGGAGCGAATCGCCCTTGTGGTCGGGGCCGAGGGCGCCGGTTTGCGCCGACTGGTCCGCGAGACCTGCGACCAGCTGGCGCGGATACCGATCTCAGCCCAGGTCGAAAGCCTCAACGTGGCCACGGCGACCGCCATTGCGCTCTATGAGCTTGCCCGTGCTGACCAAGGCGCCACAATCAAACATGGTTAACGATTTGTTCCCATTGGCGGCGATATGGTTAACAAGTGGTTAACAATCAGGGTGAACAAACCGTCAACAAGGGTTCCGGTCAAGCCGTTCCGGCACTCCCTATTCGCGCTCGAACAGCTTTCTTTACGCCGCCCGAATATCGCCGATGAATCGCTTCACCTGGGACGAAAGTGCGGCTGCCTGCGTCGACAGTTCGCCTGCCGCCGTCAACACCTTGCTGGCGCTGCCGCCGGCTTCTTGCGAAGCCTGGTCTACCCCGGCAATGGCGCGCGATACCTGTTGCGTGCCGGACGCCACCTCCTGAACGCTGCGCCCAATTTCCTGCGTCGCCGCATTCTGTTCCTCCACGGCGGAAGCGACTGTGGTCGACATCTCGGTCATGGCTTCGATCTTTTCGGTGATCCGAGTAATGGCATTGACTGCGGAGGTTGTCCCGCTCTGGACCGAACCGATCCGTGTAGCGATCTTCTCCGTGGCCTTAGCCGTCTGATTGGCCAAATTCTTGACCTCGCTGGCAACAACAGCGAAGCCCTTGCCGGCATCTCCGGCGCGCGCCGCCTCGATGGTCGCATTGAGCGCAAGCAGGTTTGTCTGCTCAGCGATCGTTGTTATCAGTTCGATGACGTCACTGATACTCTTGGCGTGTTCCGCCAAGCTCTTCACCTCCGCGTCGCTGCTCCCGACAGCTTGCAGGGCTTCGTTTGCCACCGCCGTTTGACTTTGCACCTGACGAGAGATCTCAGCGATTGAAGCCGTCATTTCCTCGGCTGCCGAGGCAACGGCCTGCACATTGGCCGATGCTTGTTCGGCTGCGGCGGCAACCGTGCCGGCCTGCGCCGATGTTTCCTCGGAAACGGACGACATGGCTTGGGCGACTGTCTGCATTTCGGCCACCGCCGAAGACACGCCGTCAACGATGTGTCCCACGCTGGATTCGAAAGCATCTGCCATCTTATGCATGGCCTCCCGTTTTTCCTGCTCGGCCCGTTTTTCCCTTTCTTCCTGCTCGGCCTGCAGTCGTTTGACCTTCTCCGCGTTGTCTTTGAAGATCTGAACCGCCGATGCCATATCACCGATTTAGTCCTTGCGATCGGCACCCGGAACTTCGACGGAGAGATCGTCCTTCGCCAAGCGGCCCATCACATGGGTCATACGCCCGATTGGGACTGAAACGGTTCGAGCAAACCAGAAACCACACCCGGCAATCACAACCGCAATACCGCCTACAGTCACCATGATCGTATTGCGAAGTGCAAACACGGGTTGTTCCACCTCGGCCATATCGATCTCGGACAACAGAGCCCAACGGGTTCCCATGAACTCCATCGGCTGAAATGCCGACAACACCTTGACGCCTCGATAGTCGTCGGCAACGACGAAACCGCTTTCACCCTTGAGAGCCCGTCGTGCCGGCTCGGTGTCGATCCGTCGCTTCAAAATGGTCGATTCGGTGCCGAAGCGAGAGTCGCTGCGCATCAGGCCGTCGGCCCCCATAACATACGTCTCTCCCGTTTCGCCCATCCCGGCGTGGCCCTGCATGATGGCGTTGATGCGGCCGATCGGCATCTGGAAGGCGAGAACGCCGGCAAGTTTGCCGTCTCTATCGAGAACTGGCGTAGAAATGAAGCTCGCCGGTGCACCAAGGCTGGGAGCGTATGGTTGGAAATCAAGAAACGCTTGGAAATCAGCCTTGGAATTGTTGCGAGCCGCCCGAAAGGCTTTGCCAAGATCTGTGGACGCCCATTCCCCATTTACCAGGTTTGTCGCATAGTCCAATTCCTTAAAGACCGTATAAACAAGGTTCCCGTCGGGGTCGAACAGAAATATGTCGTAGTAGCCGCGATCCTCTAGAACCTCACGGAACCAAGGATGATAGTGGGCATGCGCTTCGCTGTAGCTCGATCCATCCCGTGCCGCGTCCAGCTTTTCCTTTTCACCGGTCGGGTAAGGGTTGTCTTTAATGTAGAGCTTCTGAAAAGTGGACTGCGGATCAGCGACCTGGTTCCAGCCGGTTTGGAACGCAGTAAGCGCATCAAGCACTTCGTCGCTCTTGACGAGAATCGTCAAATCTTCGGAAATAGAAGTAAGGTACCCTTCCAGCCGCGACGCTCGTTCCTCGCGCATGGCCACCAGCTTTTCGAACGCTGCCTCCTCCAATGCGGTTTCGGCACGGTTTTCCGCAACGTATGCGGCTATGGACGCCGCTGCGACAGCCAGCCCCACGACCAGGATCGGCAACTTGACTGACAGTTTCATGTTGGCAATGCGCATTCTGCTTTCTCGCCTCTGACACGCGACAGCACCTATTCGGCAACGTCGAATAGAACTGAAAAATGAAAATTCAGCAACCATACAGCGCACAACTTTAAAATGCAACAACAGTTGTTTAATCTACTTTAACTAGCAGTCGTTTCAGTAAATGACGCCGGGGTAGCCCCAGCCCGGAGACTGTGATAGTCGTATTGGTGCGCGCAAATGCGAGACAACAAAACAACCCCAAGGAGGGAAAAATGAAAGCCATTCTGTTGCTTACGGGCGGCGGGCCGATGGTGATCCTGACGTCCTTCGACTCAGCCACCTCGCAAGGTCTCATCAAGAAGCTGGAAATCAAAGGCATCGAAAAGTTCGTCGCCCATGAGATCCCGCTGGAACTGGCGAAAACGCGCTATGGCCAACATTTCAATGCCGTGCAAAACGATTTGCATGAGACCGACGACTTGCGGGTCCTGGATTACAACGGCGAACGGGCGTTTCGTCTTTTTCATTTCGACGAACTCGGCGAGGCCGTCCGCTACGAGTCCGACAGAACCGAGGACGACACCCTTGACGCCGTAAGGGCCGCTCCCGACATCCAATAAGACGGCGGATCAACAGGAGACGCACCGACGCCGAGCGCTTGACCGGCTATTGAGCCGCTTCCAGACCCTTGGGCTGGCCGGCTACGACGACAATGAGCGAGTTTTCGTCGAGCAGTCGGCGTGCCAGGCGATCGACGTCTTCGCGCGTTACCGCGTCGATCAAGGCGTTGCGACGATCGAGGTAGTCGATGCCCAGGTTGTCGAGCTGCATGCCGACCAGCATGGCGGCGATTTCCCCGGACTGGGTGAATCGCAGCGGAAAAGAACCGATCAGGTATGTCTTGGCGTCGTCCAGTTCGACCTCGCTTACACCGTCTTTCGCCAGACGCCGCCACTGCTCGCGAACCACGTCGATCGTTTCAGCGACCCGTTCGTTCGCCGTGGCCGCTCCCCCCATCAGCAAGGCGCTATGATCGAACGGATGCAAATACGTATACACCGAGTACGCCAGGCCCCTGGCCTCGCGGACTTCCTCGAACAGTCGCGACGTGAAGCTGCCGCCGCCGAGAATATGATTGAGGACCGTCGCCACATAGAAATCGGGATCGTCTCGTTTCAGCCCCTTCTGTCCCCACTTGAGAACGCTTTGGGGCACGGGTCGATCAATGACGGCGACGTCGGCGCCCGCCGCCGGCAATACCTCCGGCACGGTGGCCAAAACCGCGTGCTCCGGCAGTTTCCCGAATGTGGCGGAAAGAAGCGCTTGCAAGTCCGTCGCCGTTAGGTCACCGACGACGCCAATCACCACATTGTCTCTGGCGAAGCGCTCGGCGGCGAAAGCACGCAAATCGTCCGTGGTAATCGCCGCTATGCTGGTCAGGGTGCCATCCACCGGTCGACCGTACGGATGGCCGGGGAACGCTTCGGCTAGGAAACGCCGGCTAGCGAGATCGTCGGGATCTTGCATCGTTTGACGCAATCGCGCTTCCAATTGACCGCGAACACGTGCCACGGGTTCCGGATCGAAGCGGGGCGCGGTCAAGGCCAACCGCAACAGCTCGAAAGCGGCGTCGCGGTTTTCGCTTAGCGTGCGCATGCGCGCTCCGACGGTTTCGCTGTGGGCGCTAAACGACAATTCGACCGCCAAGTCCTCAAGGCGCCTTTGAAAGGACAATGCGTCGAGATCACCGGCGCCCTCGTCCAACAAGGCCATGGCCAAGCGTGTCAGCCCTTCCTTGCCCGACGGATCGAGGACGGCGCCGCCACGAAAGGCGACGTGAACGCTGATGACGGGAATCGAATGGTCTTCGACCAGCCAGGCCTCGATTCCGTTTGCCGTGACCCGCTGCACCTCGACGGCGCGCGCCAACGGTGAGATGACGGTGAGGATGAACGCCAACGCCATCGCGCCGGCGATACGACCGAGCTTCGTCATGGTCATTTTGCTTCGGCCTGCTGCTTCGCTTCGGCCTGCGGCTTCGCTTCGGACCGCGGCTTTGTTTCGGTGAGCAACAGGGCCGTCACCGACCGACGGGAATCGAGAACGGCGTGAGCCGCCGCTTGGACCTGATCCGGCGTAACCTCGGCAATACGGTCGGGCCAGCTTTCCACGTCCTCCACCGTCAAACCGATGGCCAGCGCCTCCCCCAAAATGCGGGCACCGGCGCTCAACGAATCCCGGACATAGATAGCATCCGCCTTCAGCCGGCGGATTGCGGATGCCACCTCTTCGGCGGAAACACCCTGCGCCAGAACGGCATCCAACTCCCGATCGATCGCCGCCTCCA
>JAHCKI010000167.1 GCA_026125865.1 Rhodospirillales bacterium | reverse complement strand
CCCGAGACGCGGCCCAACGCCTACAACCTGGGCATGGACAGGACCAAAGCGATCTACCTGCCCCTCGCCATGGCCTTTCCCATGAAGCACGTCATCGACGACAAGGCCTGCAAAAAAGAAGCCTGCGGCAAGTGTGTCGACGCTTGCCAATACGGAGCGATCGACCTGAGCATGCAGGCGCGTACCGTCCAGCTCAAGGCCGGGGCGGTCATCATGGCCACGGGCTGGAAGCCCTATGAAGCCGCGCGTATCGACAACCTCGGTTTCGGAAGCAACGCCAACATCATTACCAACATGATGATGGAGCGCCTCGCAGCCCCCAATGGACCCACGCGCGGGCGCTTGGTGCGTCCGTCCGATGGGCGGGAGGTCAAGCGCATCGCCTTCGTCCAATGCGCGGGGTCGCGCGACGCCTTGCACCTCGGTTACTGCTCGGCGATTTGTTGTCTGGCTTCGCTCAAGCAGGCCTCCTACGTCATCGAGCGCAATCCCGACGCGGAAGTCACGATCTTCTACATCGATCTGCGGACGCCCGGCGGCTACGACGCCTTCTCGCGCAAGATTCAGGCCTCCGGCAACGTCAACCTGGTCAAGGGCAAGGTGGCGAAAATCGTCGAACAAGGCGGTGATCTGGTGCTCGAGGCCGAGGACACCCTGGCGCAGGTCAAGCGCCGAGTCGCGGTGGACATGGTGGTTCTGGCCTCGGGCATGGCCGCTTCGCTCGACAACGGCAAGCCGCGCGGTGACATCGCCTTCGACGACGACAATTTCGTAGTCGCCGACAATTCGGCGCCCGGGATCTACGCGACCGGCTGCGCCCGTGGCCCCGTGGACGTGGCGACAGCGGTGCAGGATGCGACGTCGGCGGCGATGAAGGCGATCGGGGCGATCCAAGGCGCGGCGGCCGGAGGATCAGTCCAATGACAAGAAAACTGGGAGTTTACGTCTGTTCAGGATGCGGTATCGGCGACTGCCTGAAAACGGATCGCTTGGCCGAAATTGCCAAGGACGAACTCGGCGCCGCCGTTGTCCGATCCTCGGCTGCGTTCTGTCTTGAGGATGTCCAATTGATCCGCGACGACGTGGCCAATGAGGGTGTCGAGGCGGTCGTCATCGCGGCGTGCTCGCAGCGAGTCAACACCGACGTATTCGCCTTTCCCGAAGCCACGGTCGATCGGATCAACATCCGGGAACAGGTCGTTTGGTGCCACAATGCTGAGGATCCCGAGACCCAGAGCATGGCCGAGGATCATCTGCGCATGGGCGTGGCCAGGTCGCTTAAGCGCAAGCCGCCGGTTCCCTATGTCGAGAGCAACGAGCGCCGAATCCTGGTGGTCGGCGGCGGCGTCGCCGGGCTCAACGCGGCGCTGAACGCGGCCAGAGGCGGTTTCGACGTCGTGCTGGTCGAACGCGAGGCACGACTTGGCGGCGTCGCCGCGCGGCTCCACCGTCAGTATCCGAAACACCCGCCCTATCAAGCGCCCGAGGAAATACCGCTCGAACAGTTGGTCGCCTCGGTCGAAGCGGAAGACCGCATTCAGGTCTACGCTGGCTCGCGAGTCGCGCGGGTATCCGGAGAGCCCGGCCACTTCGAGGTAACGGTCGCCCGCAACGGCACACCCCTGACCTTCGTCGTCGGCGCCATCGTTTTGGCCACCGGCTGGAAACCGGCCGACGAGGCGCGACTGCAACGCTACGGCTACGGGCGCGTTCCCAATGTCATCACCTCGCTCGAGCTTGAGGACATGATGATGAAAGGCGCCGTGCGGCGGCCGTCCGATGGCGGCGCGATCAAGACCATAGCCCTGATCAACGTCGACGATGCCACGGACGAACAGCAGATACCCTATTCCGGCAACGTCGAGAGCTTGGTGGCGCTCAAGCAAGCGCTCTATCTGCGGGCAGGCGACCCCGATCGCCAAGTGTATGTGGCCTATCGCTACATGCATGCGCCCGGCCTCAACGAATACTTCTACAAATCGGCCCAGCAAGACGAAGGGATCTTTCTCACCCGCGCCACCGACCGTTCGGTTAGTCGGGGCGAGGATGGGCGGGTCTTCGTCGACCTCGACAGCACGCTGCTCGGCGGCAGGCTGAAGATCGCCGTCGACTTGGTTGTGCTGGGGACCGGCATGGAGCCGGCCGCGCCCGAAACCGACGGCCTCAATCTCGCCTACCTGCAAGGCGAGGGACTGCCGGTAAACCGGTTCGGCTACGCCGATTCCAATTTCATCTGCTTCCCTTACGAAACCCGGCGCACGGGCATTTATTCGGCGGGCTGCGTGCGCAAGGCCATGGATTTGGCCGAAAGCGCCCGCGACGGGGCGGCCGCCGCGCTTAAGGCGATCCAGTGCATCGAACAGTCATCGGCCGGTTCCGCTGTGCATCCGCGTGTCGGCGACCTGACCTATCCGGAGATCCTGACCCGTCATTGTACGCAATGTTGGCGCTGCACCCAGGAATGCCCATTCGGCGCCATCGAAGTCGATCAGGCGACCCGCACACCCCGGGTCAATCCCAACCGTTGTCGGCGCTGCGGCACGTGTATGGGATGTTGCCCGATGCAGGTGATTTCCTTCGCCGACTACTCGGTTGACATTCTGTCATCGATGGTGCGCGCATCGACGTTGCCGGAGGGCGACGACGCGGCGCCGCGCGTTCTCGTGCTGGCCTGCGAAAACGACGCCTATCCGGCGATCGACATGGCCGGCGTCAACCGCGCGGCTCTGCCGAGTTCGGTGCGTATCGTCCCGGTACGGTGCCTCGGTTCGGTCAATCGGGCGCTGGTCGCGGACGCGGTGATCATGGGCTATGACGCCGTCGCGCTGATGGGATGCCGATCGGGCGAGGACTATCAATGCCACTTCATACACGGCAGTGAAGTCCTGCAGACACGCATAGCCAACATCCGTGAGGTCCTGGACCGACTGGCGCTGGAATCCGAGCGGGTGCAATTCCTGGAAGTCCAGATCTCGGAGGCGGACCGAATTCCGGAGATGTTGAACGCCATTGTTGAAAAAGCCCGAGCACTGGGAACCAGTCCGCTCCGCTACACGGTAGAGTAGAGGGGAAAGCGCAAACCATGAACCAGATTCTCGCCGTCCAGCCCGATCTAGAGTTCAAGCGTACCATCCTCGGACTCGACGCCGGCGACCTCAGCGCCTGTTACCAATGCGGCACCTGTTCGGTCGTGTGTCCGATCTCGACCGACGACGATCCATTCCCCCGCAAGGAGATGGTGTGGACGCAATGGGGCCAAAAGGAACGCCTCATGCATGATCCGGCCATGTGGCGGTGCCATCAGTGCCAACTCTGCTCCACCTACTGCCCGCGCGAGGCCAAGCCGGCCAACGTGATGGCGGCGCTGAGGGAGTACAGCGTCGGCTTCCACGCCTTTCCCCGCTTCCTCGGCAAATGGCTGAGTGACCCCCATTACTTGCCGGTGCTGTTCGGCATACCCGTTGTGTTGCTGCTCTTCGCTCTGGCTTTGGCCGGAACCCTGACCGACCTGCCCGAAGGGGAAATCCTGTTCCGCGCATTCATCCCCTTCCTTTATGTCGAGGTCATTTTCGTCATCGCCTGCGCCTTCGCGCTGGTGGCCGGTATCGTCGGCGCCGTCCGGTTTTGGCGGGGTGCGGTTAAGGCGATGGGCGATCCCGGCGGCGCCAAAGTAACCTCTTGGGAGGCCGTCTGGGCGGTGGTGCGCGACATCTTCCTCCATCGCGATTTCAACAAGTGCGACGATGAGCGGGTCGGTGACCGGCCCACCCACAAAACTCACATGCCGACGTCGCACATGGCCGTATTCTTCGGCTTTGGTGGCCTTTTCATCACCACCACCGGGCTCTTCATCGGCATCTATTGGTTCGATTTCTTCCCGCCGATGTCACAGACCCATCCGCTGAAGATCCTCGGCAATGTCAGCGGCATTGCGGTGATCGTCGCGGCCCTCGTGTTCATTTTCCGGCGCGTTGTCGACAAAGAGAAAGCAGGCAAGACCACGTATACCGATTGGTTGTTCGTAACCGTCCTGTTGCTGGTGGCCGCGACCGGTTTCCTTTCCCAGATCGCGAGGACAGCGGACCTGCCGGGTCTCGCTTACCCAACCTATTTCATCCACTTGACCCTGGTATTCTTCCTGCTTGCTTACTCGCCGTTTTCAAAGTTCGCGCATGTTTTTTATCGCCCGACGGCGATGCTGATCGCGCGCTATCAAGAGGCGCGCCATCGAATGTCCGGTTAGGGCATGTCCGGTTGGGGAGTGGGTAATTCAAACGAAAGGGAGGGCCGCACTTTATGACGAAGCTGGTGGCGCCCCACGGTGGCGGTCAACTCAAGCCGCTGTTGATTCCCGAGGCCGAACGCGCCGAGGAGCATAATCGCGCACGCACTCTCAAACAGGTACCGATGACCAGCCGCGAGACATCGGACCTGATCATGCTGGCGATGGGCGCCTACACACCCCTTGATGGCTTTATGGGCCGCGACGATTGGCACGGTTCTTGTGCCGACATGCGCCTCGTCGATGGCACGTTTTGGCCGATCCCGATCACGCTCTCCTGCGAGCGGAACCTGGCCGACTCGATCACGCCCGGTGAAGAGGTGGCGCTTAGCGACGCCGCGACGGGAGAGATCCTCGGCCTCCTCGAGGTCACCGAAAAATATGAGATCGATCGCGAATTCGAGTGCTCGCACGTCTATCGCACCACCGATACCGCTCATCCGGGGGCGGCCAAGGTTCTCGCCTCCAGCGGTGTCAACATCGCCGGGCGGGTGATGGCGCTCAGCGAAGGGGACTACCCCGAGCGCTATAGGGGTCTGTTTTTACGGCCGGCCGAGACGCGTGCGCTGTTCGCCGAAAAAGGCTGGTCGACGGTCGCCGCTTTTCAGACCCGAAATCCCATGCACCGTAGCCACGAATACCTGGCCAAGATCGGCGTTGAAGTGTGCGACGGCGTGTTGATCCATCAGGTGCTGGGCGCGCTCAAGCCCGGCGACATCCCGGCGGAGGTGCGCACGCGCGCCATCGACGCCTTGGTCGAGCACTATTTCGTTCCCGGTACCTGCGTGCAGGCGGGCTATCCCATTGAAATGCGCTACGCCGGACCGCGCGAGGCATTGCTGCACGCCGTGTTTCGCCAGAACTTCGGCTGCTCGCACTTGATCGTCGGTCGCGATCACGCCGGGGTGGGCGACTACTATGGCCCATTCGACGCGCATCACGCATTCGATGCGTTGCCCGAGGGTAGTTTGATCACTCGGCCGCTGAAAATGGACGTGACGTTCTATTGCTACCGGTGCGACGGTATAGCCACCGGCCGCACCTGCCCGCACCCGAACGAGGATCGTTTGCAGATTTCGGGAACACGACTGCGCGAAATGTTCCGCAATGGGGATACCATCTCGACCGAATTCAGCCGCCCGGAAGTGCTTGAAATTCTCCGTGAATACTATAGCCAACATTAATGGCTTGCGAGCAGCGGTCGGAACGTCTTGAGACGCAAGGAATTGGTCACGACAAAAAGGCTTGAAACGCTCATGGCCGCGGCCGCCAGCATGGGATTCAACAGGAGGCCGAACAACGGGTAAAGCACCCCGGCGGCAATCGGAATAAGGGCGACATTGTAAGCGTAGGCCCAAAAGAAGTTGAGCCGAATGGTCCGCAGGACGCGCTTGGACAATGCCGCGGCGTTGACGATGCCGCGAAGATCCCCCGACATCAGGATGACATCACCGGCTTCGATGGCGACGTCGGTACCGGTGCCGATCGCAATGCCCACATCGGCCTGAGCGAGGGCCGGGGCATCGTTGATGCCGTCGCCCGCCATCGCCACGAAGCGCCCTTCGCTCTGCAGCCGCTTGACGACGTCCACCTTCTGGTCAGGCAACACCT
>JAHCKI010000166.1 GCA_026125865.1 Rhodospirillales bacterium | reverse complement strand
TCGAATCCGACGCCGGCAACCGTGCGTATTTCGTTCCTTCGGAGCGGGACGGCCACCACCGTTTCGACTTACCGGGCTACGTGACGGGGCGGCTCCGCGGCCTCGACATCGCGGCGGTCGACGATTTGCCGCTGGATACCTGCGCCGATGCCGACCGCTTCTTCAGCTATCGCCGTACGACCCACGACGGCGGCGGCGACTACGGCCGGCTGCTGTCGGCCATCGCCGTAAGGCCATCGCCTTGAGGTCATTGGTATTAAATTGCGATGCCCTATATCATCTATCTGCTTCTGTTTATGATTGTTGCGATGATGGCAACCTGCGTCATGGCGTGACGGATAACGTCATACCGGCGGTGAAACATCCAAACCGGTTTGCAACGCAAACAAGAGTTGTTACATTCCGCGCCCGGGTGACGAAGTGTTTGTCGGCAGAAGCGTGGATGCGTCGTTCGCTCGCTCCCGGTCAACAGGGCAAATGAGCAATGAAAATCGTTGCGTGTAACAGTAATCGGCCGCTGGCGGACGCCATCTCGGCTTACCTCAAGTTACCCATGGCGAAGGCGTTGATACGCCGGTTTTCCGACATGGAGGTTTTTGTCGAGATTCAGGAGAACGTCCGCGGCGAGGATGTCTTCGTCATCCAGTCCACATCCTATCCCACCAACGACAACCTCATGGAGTTGCTCGTTACCCTGGATGCGTTGCGGCGGGCATCGGCGCGGCGCGTGACCGCGGTGATCCCTTACTTCGGGTATGCCCGGCAGGACCGCAAGTCGGCGCCCCGAACGCCGATCTCGGCCAAGCTGGTGGCCAACCTGATCACTACGGCGGGCGCCGACCGGGTGCTCACCGTCGACCTGCATGCCGGTCAGATTCAAGGCTTTTTCGATATCCCCACCGACAATCTGTTCGCCGCGCCGGTCTTCGTGGATGATATGCGCGAGCGGTTCAATTCCGAGGATGCGATGATCGTATCGCCGGACGTCGGCGGCGTGGTCCGAGCCCGCAATATCGCCAGCCGGCTCAATACCGATCTGGCGATCATCGACAAACGCCGTGAGCGGGCCGGTGTTTCCGAGGTGATGCACATCATCGGTGACGTCCGCGACCGTACCTGCATCCTCATCGATGATATTGTTGATTCCGCCGGGACGTTGTGTAACGCCGCGCGCGCGCTGGTGGATGCCGGCGCCACATCGGTATGCGCGTACACGACCCATGGCGTCCTCTCCGGCGGCGCCGTGGCGCGGGTGAGCGCGTCGCCGATGACGATGCTGATCATCACCGACAGTATCGCCGCGACGGAAGCGGTTCGCGTGTCCAACAACATCGAACAGCTCACCGTCGCCCCGTTGATCGCCGAGGCGATGCGCCGCATCAGCGAGGAATCATCGGTTTCAACCCTGTTCGACTGATCGAGTTTTTGGTATAGGCGGCCACGGCCCGGATCGCGGCCGGGTCGTCGTTGGTAATGGAGACTATTGCAATGTCAGAAAGTGTAAGCCTCGCCGCCGAGAAGCGGGAGCGGGTAGGCAAGGGTGGTGCGCGCGCGACGCGCCGGGCCGGCCGCGTTCCGGCCATCATCTATGGAGGTCAGCAAGACCCGGTAGCGATCTCCCTCGATCCCACCGAGCTTCACAAACAGCTTCGCGGTCCCGGCTTCTTTTCGCGTGTGTTCGAACTGAATGTCGCCGGTCAAAAACACCGCGTTTTGGCCCGTGACCTCCAACACCATCCGATCAATGGGCGGCCTTTGCACGTGGACTTCATGCGGTTCAGCGCGACCACCATGGTCGATGTGGACATCGAAGTGGTTTTCGAGAACGAAGAAGAGTGCCCCGGCCTCAAGAAAGGCGGCGTGTTGAACGTCGTGCAGCACTCAATTTCGGTGTCGTGTCTTGCCGGTCAGATCCCGCAGAGCATCGCCATCGACCTTAGCGGTCTCGATATCGGTGACGGCATTCACCTCAAGGATATCGCACTGCCCGAGGGCGTCAAACCGACGACCGATGACATGGAAGCAGCTATCGTCATCGTCGCCGCGCCGACGGTGGCGGCGGCCGAGGAGGAAGAAGAGGGCGAGGAAGAAGGCACCGCCGTAGCGTCCGAGACGGGATCATCGGAAGACTAATCCCAGGCGCCTTTATCACGGATGGCATCGGCGTCCGTTTTGCTGGTGGTCGGGCTCGGCAATCCCGGCCCCGGATACGCGCGCAATCGTCACAACGTCGGATTCATGGCGGTGGACTCCATCGTCCGCCGTCATCGTTTCCAGCCGTTTCGAAAGCGCTTCCACGGCGACTTGTCCGAAGGTGTCATTGACGGCCGCACGGTGCGTGTACTCAAGCCCATGACGTATATGAACGATTCCGGCCGCGCTGTGGTGGCGGCCGCCGGTTTTTACAAGATTCCGCCCGCGGACATCCTGGTCTTCCACGACGAGCTGGATTTGGCCGCCGGTAAGGTGCGCTGCAAATCGGGGGGCGGCCACGCCGGTCACAACGGCTTGCGCAGCATCCACGCCCATATCGGTCCGTCGTATCGGCGTGTCCGCATCGGTATCGGTCATCCGGGTGACAAGGACCGTGTGGTTGGGCACGTGCTCAAGGATTTTTCCAAGGCCGACGATACCTGGCTGGTTCCGCTTCTGGACGCCATCGCCGACCGGTTTCCGCTTCTGGCCGCCGGCGATGACGCCGCGTTCATGAGCGGCGTGGCGCTGACGCTGAACCCGCCCAAACGAAAATCCGAGCGGCCCGCCGAAGGTTCCGCCGACCGCAAACCGGGTGAGACCGATGGGCTTTAACTGCGGCATTGTCGGGCTGCCCAATGTGGGCAAGTCCTCGCTGTTCAATGCGCTGACGGCGACGGCGGCGGCCGAGGCGGCCAATTTTCCGTTCACCACCATCGAGCCCAATGTTGGTCGGGTGGCGGTGCCCGACGACCGTCTCACCCGCATTTCGGCCATCGCCAAGTCGGCCAAAGTGACACCCACCCAGTTGGAGTTCGTGGACATCGCCGGCCTGGTCAAGGGCGCCAGCCGGGGCGAGGGGTTGGGCAATAAATTCCTCGCCAATATTCGCGAGGTGGACGCCATCGTTCACGTTCTGCGATGCTTCGAAAACGACGACGTAACCCATGTGTCCGGCACCGTGGATCCGCTGCGCGATGCCGAGATCGTCGAGACGGAATTGCTGTTGGCGGACCTGGACAGCTTGGAACGCCGCGTGACACCGCTTACCAAGCGGGCGAGGGGCGGCGATCGCGAGGCCACCGACGCCTTGGCCATGGTCGAGCGGGTGTTGGTTGAGCTGCGGGATGGGCGTCCGGCACGAACCGTCCGAGTGGCCGGCGAAGAACGCAAATCCTTCCGCATGCTGCAGCTGCTGACGGCGAAACCGGTGCTGTACGTCTGCAACGTCGAGGAGGATGCCGTTGCCGATGGCAATGCCTTGTCCGCGGCGATTGCGGCGCGTGCGGCGGAGGATGGCGCCGAAAGCCTGGCCATTTCGGCGCGCATCGAAGCGGAGTTGGCGGAGATCGATGATCTCGCCGAGCGCCAGCAGCTTTTGGAATCGCTCGGTCTGCATGAGAGCGGGCTCGCTCGCCTCATTCATGCCGGCTATCACCTCCTGAACCTCATCACGTTCTTTACCGCCGGGCCGAAGGAAGCGCGGGCGTGGACGGTGCAACGAAACACCAAGGCGCCACAGGCCGCCGGCGCCATCCATACGGATTTCGAGAGAGGTTTCATCCGCGCCGAAACGATCGCCTATGACGATTTCGTGCGATTGGGGGGAGAGGTCGCCGCCCGCGAGGCCGGCTGTATGCGCCAGGAAGGGCGCGATTACGTCGTGCAGGACGCCGACATCATCCTGTTTCGCTTCAACGTTTGATGTGGTGCCGGAGGCCTTTCTTCAGGCGAGGAGAAAGTGGGCGTGGGCGGCAGCGACGGGCCGTTCGGGGTTTTCCTGCCAGGCTTCCACGCGCACATTGGCGACACGCCGGCCCTGCTTGATCACCCGGCCACGGGCGAAGGTATCGGTCGCCAGGCAAGGTCTGAGATAATCCACCGATAGATTGACGATCCGGGGTACCACCGCGACCTCGGTCTCGGCAAGCAGGTGCAGGATCGCGGCATGTTCGAGCAGGGCGCCGACGACACCGCCATGGACGGCCGGAATCTGTGTGTTGCCGACATTCGAATCCCGATGTCGAAGGACGGTGACCAGACCCGTGTCGTCCACGAACGCCTCCAAGCCGACGGCGCCGGCATAGGGCACCAAGCTGTTCAGGGCGGCGATGTCGCCCTTTTTCTTGAGGGTGGTGATCGTTTCTAGCATGGTTGCCCGCCTCCCGACGGGGGCCCCGGCGTATCGGTCTTTCCGGTGAAGCCGGTTGCGCCCAGCATGAAGGTGGCGGTGCAATTGGCGATGGGGTCGCGGAACGTCTCGTGATAGGCCAAGCCGCGAACGAAGGCGACACTGTCGGTCACCTTGTAACATTCCGCGGAACCGAAAATATCGGATCCGGGGCGGGCCGGATGCAGATAGTCGATGCGGAGATCGAGCGTGGCCAGCGGCGTTCCGTCCGCCACCGAGGCCATCACCACCATGCCGCCTAAGGTGTCGAGGAACGAGGTCACCACGCCGCCGTGGAGAACGCCGGTTTTCGGATTGCCGATGAAACGCGCATCGTAGGGGAGGCGCATGAAACCATGACCGTGGCGCAGCTCGATCACGTGCATGCCCAGTTCGCGGGCATGCGGGATGGCCTCAAAGACCCTGATGATGCGGGCGATATCGGGCGGGCGACCGGAGTCAGTCACGACGGAAGAAGCTCACAATCCAGAGTGGTCGGGCAAAGGATTATAGATCATATTGTCGTTCTGCCGAGTACCATTTCGCATGCGCGACAATCGAGGGACGGGAGGAGGAGATCATGGGGGAAAACATTCGCCTGACCGCGTCCGACGGACGCATGCTCGATGCCTATCGGGCCGACCCCGTGCATGAGCGCAAGGGGTCGGTTGTCGTCGTCCAGGAGATCTTCGGCGTCAACGGCCATATCCGCAATGTCTGCGATCGCTATGCCCGGCGGGGCTATGCGGCTTTGGCGCCCGCGTTGTTCGATCGCGTCCGATCGGGCGTCGAACTCGACTATGACGAGCCCGGCATTGCACAAGGCCGTGAACTGGCGGCGGCGATAGGCTGGGATGCGCCGGTTCGGGACATCCGGGCCGCAGCCGAGGCGCTGCGGCCGGACGGCAAGGTCGGCGTGGTCGGCTATTGCTGGGGCGCTTCGTGGGTATGGGTGGCCGCCTGCCGGCTCGAAATCGCCTGCGCCGCCTGCTACTACGGGCGCCATATCGTCGAGTTGCTGAACGAACGCCCCCAGTGTCCGGTGATCATGCACTTCGGCGCCGATGACGCGTCAATTCCGCCCGAAACCGTGAACGCGATCCGATCCGCGGTAGCGGACGTTCCCATTTACGTTTACGAGGGGGCGGGCCACGGCTTCAATTGTGACCGCCGCAAGGATTTTCGCGCCGATGCGGCCGGAATTGCTCTCGATCGTACGTTGGCGCTATTTGACGAACATCTGCGATAAGGATTGCGTCCTGGCGCAAAAGCAGGATTGTCCCGCAAATCTTTGTTGGTGCGGTATAATTGGTGGAAATTCAGCCGCTGCGTCATTTAATGTTATACGGGCCGACAATGTTATACGGGCCGAGCCGTTGGAAAGTGGTGGGGAAACGAAGTATGCCGGAGGTGATCAAGGTGCTGTTGGCCGAGCATGCCAATGTCTCGCAACTGCTTGCCGTTCTCGATCGCCAAATCACCATGTTCATCGAGGGAAGTGATCCCGATTTTGAAATCATGGAATCGGTTGCCGACTAT